>DASVUW010000200.1:0-4117 GCA_036386845.1 Allosphingosinicella sp.
CAGAAGCAGGCCGTGCGTGAGGGCGAGCGAGAAATTGTCGATCATCGGAGCCGTCCCTGCCCGCGCTTCATCCCAAGCTCCCTAGAGAAGCGCGGTTGACGGGCCGTTAAGGGTGGTTACGTCCGTCCTTAATTCCTCCCCCGGATTTCCGGGGGAGGGGGACCGCGCGAAGCGCGGTGGAGGGGTTCTTCGAGTCGGCAAGAACCCCTCCACCATGCTTCGCATGGTCCCCCTCCCCGCGGAATCGCCGGGAGGATTGAGGCGCTACCCCACTTCGAGCGGACCCTGCGTCTCGACTGCGACCCAGCGGCAGCTCCGCTCGCCAAACCAGGAATAAGCCGGCTCCCCGAAGCCGGGATCACCGAAATTGCCGGCGGGGATCGTCACCATCCCCGGCCGGGCCTCGATCCGATACCAGGCGGTGGAGCCGCATTCGGGGCAGAAATGGTAGGTGCACCATCGGCCGCCTTCCTCCGTGAGCCTGGTCCAGCTCCGGGATTCGCCTTCGGTCTCGACCTGCGCCTCGAGCCAGGTCGAGTTCCAGGAGAAAGCGCTTCCGGTGCGGGCCTTGCAGGCAAGGCAGTGGCAGACCGAAATCCGCGCCGGCTCGCCCTTCGCCCTCGCCTTGAGCGCGCCGCAGCGGCAACTCGCCGTCCTCACTTCCATCACCCACTCCACAATCGCCTCGAAGGACGCTATCATAGCGCCTCGAAAGGAGTCGTCATGCGCCTTGCTTTCCTCGCTCTCGCCTTGACCGTTTCGGCCGCTTCGTCGGCGCTTCCGGCCACCCCTTCCCCCGCCGCCCAGGCTGCGGAGCGCGTCGTTCATTCCGCCATGCCCTCACGGTTCTGCCGAGACGACCTGAAGGTCCGTCCGATCCGATCGCCGCAGGCCGCCCGGCCGAGGCGGCTCGGCGAGCTCCCGCCGGGCGATCTCACTTTGACCGTCCTCAACCGGGTCGGCGAATGTATCGAGCCGGTGACGGTTCGGCAGGGCTTCGGCGCGCTAGGCGCCGGAACCCGGCGCTGAGCCCCGAGGGGCATCACGGCGCTGGGAAACCCGCCGCATCCGACCGATCGGCCACGACGCTCCGGGTCCTCATTCTCTCCAGCCGATTCCCCGACCGGCTTCGCCCCAATTTCGGCATTTTCGTTGAGCGCCAGACCCTCGAGCTGGCTGCCCGGCCAGGAATGGAGGTGGAGGTCGTCGCGCCGCTAGGTCGATCGCCCCTACCCGGCCGGGCGCGGCACAGGCTCGACGCGCTGCCGCTTCGTGAAGACTGGAAGGGACTTCGAGTCCACCGGCCGCGTTTCCGCCAATTCCCCTATCTCGCCGGGCTCAGGCCGGCCTCGCTTGCCCATGTTCTCAAGCCCCTCGCGACGGCCCTGCGCGGCGATTTCGCCTTCGACGTCATCTGTGCGGAATTCGCCTGGCCGGACGGTCCGGCCGCCGTCGCTCTGGGGCGGGCCTTGGCGGTCCCGGTGCTGATCAAGGCGAGAGGGATGGATTTCGAGCAGCGGATCGGCGCAATCGCGACGCGCCGCCAGACCCTTGCCTCGGCCCGCGCGGCCCAGGGGCTGCTTGCAGTCAGCGCCGAGCTCAAGGAGAAGATGGTGGCGGCGGGGGTGCCGTCCAGCCGGATCTGCATTCATTATCCCGGCGTCGACGGCGACCTCTTCCGGCCGGGCGACGCGGCCGCGGCGAAGCGGCGGCTGGGCGCAACTGGGCCTCTGCTGCTCACGGTCGGAAACCTGATCGGCCTCAAACGTCAACGTCTCGCGGTGGAGGCGCTCGCGTCGATCGAAGAGGCGACCTTGCTCGTCGCAGGCAGCGGGCCGGAGGCCGCCGCGCTCCAGCGACAGGCCCGCCGCCTCGGAGTCTCCGGGCGCATGCGCCTGCTAGGGTCGGTGCCGCACCCTTTGCTGCCCAGCATCTTTGGAGCGGCGGACGTCACGCTCCACTGCTCGGCCATGGAGGGGTTTGGGAACGTCCGGCTCGAGTCGCTGGCTTGCGGGACCCCGGTCGTCACCACCGCGGCCGGAGACGCCGCCAGGATCATCGACGAGCCGGCTTATGGCCGGATCGTCGCGGCCAATCCCTCGGCGATTGCCGCGGCCGTTCGGGAGCTGCTTGCGAATCCTGCGCCGCGCTCAGTCGTTCGCAGCGCGGTTCATGATTATGACTGGGCACGCAACGCCGCCGAGCTGGAAGGGCATTTGCGCGCGGCGGCTGTGGCCGGCCCGGCGACTTCCTAGGAGAGGCCGCTGCCGTCGTTGCCGGTACTGGCGTTCTCCTCGGCAGAGCCGCCGGCGATTCGCCGCGCTTCGGGCCTGGTCCAGCTTCTCAGCCCGGTATTGACCTGATCCTTGCGCATGTCATTTTCCTTTAAGCGACTCGGCCTGCCCTAGGCCCTTATCCGGCGCAACCGCAAGGCGGATCAGCGGCGCCCGATCCGGACCAGGGCTTCGTCCAGCGCAGAAAGGAAACGCGAGCGGTCGGCCTTGGCGAAGGGCGGCGGTCCGCCTCCCGGCCCGTCCATCCCCGCTCGAAGATCGGACATGATCGCTCTGGTGGCGACCGCCGCTCCGATCGACGCCGGAGTGAAGGGCTTGCCGTTCGGCCCGATCACCGCCGCTCCCGCCTTGAGGCATCGGTCGGCGAGCAGGATGTCGCCGGTCACCACGACCGTCCGAGGCCCGGCGCGTTCGGCGATCCAGTCGTCCGCGGCGTCGAAGCCGGCGCCGACCACAACCCGCTCGATGAGAGGGTGGGCCGGCACCCTGAAATGGGAGTTGCTGACCACCTTCACCTCGGCGCCGTGGCGGAAGGCGACCTTGTAGATTTCCTCCTTCACCGGGCAGGCGTCGCCGTCGACGAGGATAAGGGGCGGCTCGCTCACTTGCGAACCCGTTCGTAACGAAGCCGGGCCCCGCCCCGGTGGACGATCAGAGCCCGGCCCGCCGCCTCGAGCTTCACCCCCTCGAAATCCACCACCCCCAAATCGTTCGGAACTAGCGTGAAGGCGAGGGCGATGCCCGAGGCGATGTCGACGGGGAAGCGCGGCGAGGCGAGGCCGTACATCGGGAATGCGAGCTCGATCCAACGCGGAACCCGCTTCTCGCCAGCGGGCAGGCTCCACCCGTCCTCCTGCGTATAAGCCTCGACCGGAGCGCCTTCGTCGAAGCCGATCCGAATATCCACTCCGGCTATGCCGCCTCCGTCGGGCGAGACGACCTTCACGCTGAGCGGCGCGTCGCTCTTGGCCGCCGGCCCGGGCCTGAAGACGGGCGGCACCGGCTTCGGCTCCGTGGTCAGCCGGACGCGTCCCCCGGCTACCCGCCAGCGCCCTTGGGCTTGCTCGTCGAGTGCGCCTGCACTCAGGAAATACTGGAAACGGCCATCCGGCCGAAGCCGCAGCCCGGAAGCGGCGTCAGGCTCGCCGACGAGCCGGTAGGTACCGGCGACGCCAGGTTCCGCCGCGGCGGGGGCCGCGCTGGCCAGGAGCAGCGGCAGGAGCGGGAGCAGGCCTCTCATGGGTAAGTCATGACCCAATTGCCCCATCTGCGCCAGCCGCGCTTTGCCAGGCTGGACGCTCGGCGCCGCGGTCCGCGAAGCGGCCCCACGGCCCTGGCTCGCCATTAGACCTTTGTGCGGTGGCTGCCGGATGCTATGTAAAGGCGATACAGCAAGAAAGCCTGTTCGCCATGTCGCGTGCCAGCTCGAATTTTCTTCAGGGTGCCAATGCTGCCAACGCAGCCGCCCGGTCGGCCAAATCCGATCCGGACGCTCAGCCGCCGGAGGACGTTGATCTCCTCAAGGCCGTGGAGCGTGAGGAGGTGACCGACATCGCGACTCTCGCCAAGCATTTCGGAATCGACCAGAGCAAGGTCGAGTCTGCGGTCGGCAAGCTGTCGAAGATCGGCCTGCTCGAGACGAAGGGCGGGAGTCTGAAATTATCGCGAGGCGGCGAGCGCGCGCTCCGCTACACGAGCCTCGCCAAATTCTAGTTTGGAGTGCGGCTGGGTCGGGGGATCTGAAGGTCGGCAGCGCGCGCTGACGCAAGGGGGGCGGTTCGCTGATGTGGGGCATCATTATCGCCGTCGCGGTGTTGGGCGTG
>DASVUW010000201.1:0-2836 GCA_036386845.1 Allosphingosinicella sp.
CGCCGAGCTGCTGACGGACCTCGGCGCCGATCTTGGCGCCGTCCAGGTCGACGACATTGGCGTAGCTTCGAGCGAAGCCGACGCTGTAGGTGAGCGCGGGCAGCGCCTCCCATTCCCCGCGCTCGATATGCTCGAGATGGCGGACCGGGATCCGAGTCTGGCGGGCGACGTCGTCCAGGCTCAGCTTCTTGGCCTCGCGAGCGACTCGAAGCCGCTCGCCCACCGACTGGCCCAGCAAAGGATCCTGGTCCACATCCGCCATGTCGTTCCGATTACCCCTCGATTTGGATTAATCCATAGAGCCGGGGAGAGCGGGCAAAGTCAACCGGACTGAGGCACGGCGATCTTTTCTAAATCCTCCCCGCGATTTCGCGGGGAGGGGGACCGCGCGAAGCGCGGTGGAGGGGTTCTCTGGACTGGCGAGAACCCCTCCACCAGGCTTCGCCTGGTCCCCCTCCCCGGCAAATGCCGGGGAGGATTTCTAAACCTTTACCCCCTGCCCTTCCGCCCATTCGGCAAGCGCCCCTCGCAGATCGGCGGGCGGGCGCGCCAGAAGCCCCTCGACGAACGGAAGCAAAGCCGCCCGGTCGAGCGAGCGGATCATCGCCTTGATCGGGCCGACCGCCGCGGGGGTGATCGAAAAGCGGGTAAGGCCGATCCCGATCAGAGCCATCGCCTCGAGCGTCCGCCCACCCATCTCGCCGCACACCCCGACCGGAACCTCGGCCGAGTCCGCCTCTCGAACGATCCTTCGAAGGAATCGAAGGATGGACGGGCTCAGCCAGTCGTAGCGCTCGGCAAGCTTGGGATTGGCCCGGTCGGCCGCGAACAGGAACTGGGTGAGGTCGTTGGTCCCGATCGAAAGGAAGTCGACCTTGGGCAGGAGGATGTCGAGCGTCTCTGCGAGCGCCGGCACTTCGAGCATGGCCCCGTAGCGAATGCCCGTCGGAAGCAGCTTCTTCTGGGCGGCCAGATATTCGCGCTGCTGCTCGACGAGCGCCCGTGCCTCATCGAATTCCCAGGGCTCGGAGACCATCGGGAACATGACGTTGAGCTCGCGGCCGGCCGCGGCCCCGAGCAGGGCCCGGGCCTGGGCCTTCATCAGATCGTCGCGGTCGAGGGCGAGCCGGAGCGCCCTCCAGCCCATCGCCGGATTCTCCTCCGCTCCGCCCTCGCCGGTGTCGATATAGGGAAGCGCCTTGTCGCCGCCGACGTCGACGGTCCGGAAGATGACCGGCCTCTCCCCCGCCGCGTCGAGCACCGACTTGTAGAGGCGCTGCTGGCTCTCCCGGCTGGGCAGGGTGGCCGAGATCAGGAACTGGAATTCCGTCCGGAACAGTCCGATCCCGTCGGCGCCCATCAGCTCCAGCGCAGCGACGTCGTCGCGAAGGCCGGCATTGACCATCAGCGCGATCCTGAGCCCGTCCTTCGTCACCGGCGGAACGTCGCGCAAAGCCGCGAACTCGGCCCGGCGCTTCTTGGTGATCGTGAACTTCGCCTTGAACGCCTCCTCGACCGCGCCGGTCGGCCTGACGAAGGCGACCCCCGCATCGCCGTCGAGAAGGACCTCGTCGCCCTCGCCGATCATCCGCCGGACGTTGCGCACCCGCCCGAGCATGGGCACGCCCATCGCCCTGGCGACGATAGTGACGTGGGCGGTGAGCGAGCCTTCCTCGAGGATCACGCCCTTCAATTTGCGCCGGTCATATTCGAGCAGCTCGGCCGGCCCGAGATTGCGAGCGACCAGCACAGCGTCGTGCGGAAGGCCCATCTGCGCCGCGGTCCCGAGCTGGCCGGCGACGATCCGGAGCAGCCGGTTCGACAGGTCGTCGAGGTCGTGCATCCGGTCCTGGAGCAGGGCGTCGTCGATCTCGCGCATCCGCATCTGCATGCGCTGGCGGACCCGCTCGATCGCCGCCTCGGCGGTGAGCCCGCTGTCGATCGCCTCGTTGATCCGCCTGGACCAGCCCTCGTCATAGGCGAACATCTTGTAGGTCTCGAGCACCTCCTGATGCTCGCCCGCCGTTCCGAACTCGGCGAGGTTGGTCATGTTGTCGATCTGCTCGCGCATCTTGCGGAAGGCGGAATAGACCCGGTGGCGCTCGGCCTCGACGTCCTCGGCGACGGTATGCTCGATGAGTATCCGCGGCTGGTGATAGACGGCCTGGCCGCGCGCCATCCCGGCGACCAGCTTCAATCCGTCGAGGCGCTCCGGCCCCTCCTCCCGGACGGTCGAGCCCGTCGCAGCCGCCTTGTCGGCGAGCCCGGCATTGGCGATCAGCTCGGCAAGCACCATCGCCACCGTCTGGAGCGCCTCGATCTCGAGCGCGTCATAGGCCCGCGCCTCGGCATGCTGGACGGCGAGCACCCCGATCGCCCGCTCGCGGCGGATGATCGGAACGCCCGCGAAGCTGTGGAACAGCTCCTCGCCCGTCTCGGGCCGATAGGCGAATTCCGGGTGGCTGGGCGCCTCGGCGAGGTTGAGGATGGAGACGTCCTTGGCGATCGTGCCCACCAGCCCCTCGCCCATCGCAAGCTTGGTGACGTGCACCGCGCTCTGGTTCAGCCCCAGGGTTGCGAACAGCTCGAGCACCCCGTCGCGAAGCAGGTAGATCGAGCAGACCTCGCTCGCCATCGCCTCGGCGATGATTTGCACCACCTTGTTCAATTTGGCCTGAGCGCTGGCCCGAGACGCCATCACGTCGTGCAGCCCGGTCAGTATCTCGCGGGCTGAGGCGGCGGACTGGGCGGGCATGGCGGGGGAGTAGCAGGAAGGACTTGCCTCGTCATCCCGGCGAAAGCCGGATCTCGCCGAGACCCGCCGCGGCACTCGTCG
>DASVUW010000202.1:0-1856 GCA_036386845.1 Allosphingosinicella sp.
CCCGAAGATCGAAACCTTCGGGCGGCGCTGAAATGACGACCCGGGCCCTCCTGACGATCGACACCGAGCTTCGCTGGGACTGGCGCGACTCCTCGTGGCAGGAGAATCTGGCGCTCAGCTTCGATCCGGCGGGCGTGGGAGTGGGGCATCAACTGGAGCGCCTCGCGGCGCACGGCCTCAAGGCCTGCTTCTTCGTCGATCCCATGCCGGCCCTGGTCTACGGAATCGAGCCGATCCGGCGGATCGTCGAGCCGATCCTTGCGGCCGGCCAGGAGGTGCAGCTCCATATCCATCCCTCCTGGGCCGATCCCGTGCACCCCGTGTTCGAGCTGACCGGCCTCGACCGCCAGACCCAGGTCGACCTGATCCGCACCGCCCGCGACCTGCTCATCGACGCCGGCGCCCCTCCGCCAATCGCCTTCCGCTCCGGGAGCTATGCCGCTGACCTCGCGACCCTCCATGCGCTGGCGAGCCTCGGAATCCGCTACGACAGCAGCCACAATGGAAGCCATCATCCCTGGCCGAGCGCCCTTCCGCTCGACCCGCGCCTCACCGCCCCGGTCCAGGTGGAAGGCGTCGTCGAGATTCCCGTCACCCACATCGAGCAGCGGCGGGGGAGACTTCGCCATCTCCAGATCTGCGCGGTTTCATTCGACGAGATGCGGGCGGCCCTGATCCATGCCGCCAGAAACGGCCACCCGGCCGTCACCCTCGTCGGCCACAGCTTCGAGCTCGCGGTCCGCGGCGGCAACAAGGCGAATCCGGTCCTCGTCCGCCGCTTCGAGAAATTGTGCGCCTTCCTCGCGGCGGAGCGCGAGCGGATGCCGACTGCCTTCTTCTCGGATTTGGCCGATCTGCCGCTCGATGCGGAGGCTACCCCGCTCCGGACAGGCGCCATCCGAACTGCGGCCCGGATGGCCGAGCAGCTCTGGGCCAACGCGGTCCATGAACGGACGCTTTAACACATCGACATGCGCGTCGAGCCCTTGAACCCCTCTCCCGCGGAAAGCGGGAGAGGGAAATAGGAGCCTTAACGGCCCGTCAACCGCGCTTCTCTAGGGAGCTTGGGATGAAGCGCGGGCAGGGACGGCTCCGATGATCGACAATTTCTCGCTCGCCCTTACTCACGGCCTGCTCATGCTCGTCGCCTGGCGCCTGCTTTCACGCACCGATCTCGACGACGACCCGGCGCCCGGGACGGAGCCCTCCGCCGCGAAACGGCGCAGCTGGATCCCCGGCAGGGGCCGCTCCGATGCGTGACCTCTTCTTCGTCGCCTTCCTCCTGGGCGTCCTCGCGCTCGGCTTTCGCCGACCGTTCCTGTTCGTGCTCGTCTATGCCTATATCGACACCGTCGCTCCCCAGCGCCTTTCCTATTACCTCCTGAACAGCCTGCCGCTGTCCATGTACGTCGCGTGCCTCGCCTTCGCGGGCTGGCTGCTCTTCGAGAAGAAGGACGGCCTGCGCTTCGGGCCCCGCCAGGGCCTGCTGGCGGCGCTGCTGTGCTACAGCTTCTACACGACGTCGAACGCGGACTTCCCGATCGCGGCTGCGGAGAAATGGGACTGGGCCTCGACCTCGCTGGCCTTCGCGATCTTCCTGCCTTTGACCCTGCGCTCGAAGCTTCGGCTCGAGGCGCTGCTCCTGTTCCTGACCCTTTCGGCGGCCGCCATCATCATCGTCGGCGGCCTGAAGACGGTGGCGTCGGGCGGCGGCTACGGCGTCCTCAACCTGATGGTGACCAACAATTCCAACCTCTACGAGAGCAGTACCATCTCGACCATCGCGATCGCGCTCATCCCGATCATCCTCTGGCTCGCGAAGTTCGGGACGGTCTTCCCGACCGACTGGCGGGTCA
>DASVUW010000203.1:0-1719 GCA_036386845.1 Allosphingosinicella sp.
GCCAAAGCGGGCGTCGCGGGGAAGGCCAGCGCGGCTGCCAGCAAAAGGGAGCGCAGACGGGTCATTCCTTCACCTCTTCGATCAGCATCTGCAGGTCGGCCCAGGCCATGGCCTTGAGGCGCGGCGAATCCAGCAATTGTCGCGGAGCAATGGTTGCCAGAGCCTTGACCGGCCCGGCATGGGTGGCGATCTCGTGCCACCGGCCCCGGGCCTGCGGAACCGACAGGCCGAGCAGCGCCTTGGCGCAGGAGTCGCCGAAAAGCAGGACGGCCCTCGGAGCGGCGAGCCCGATATGGTGCCTGGCAAGCGCGGCGCAGCTTTTCATCGAGTCGCTGTTGAGCTGCCCGGAAGGCGAGCGGATGCACGACAAGGCGGCCAGGTAGACCGAATTCCGGTCGCGGCCGATGGCGGCGAGCATCCGTTCGAACAGCCGGCCGGCCTCGCCGCTGATCAGGGCGCCGGCCGTGCAATCCTCGCCCGTCGGCATGTCGGCCAGGATCATCAGGCCCGAGGCCGGATCGCCGGCCGGGCAGACCCGCGGCGCGGCGGGCGCCGCGAAGGCGAGCCGGTCGCTTGAGGCGAGCCAGACCTGGAACAGGTCGAGCTGCCCGGGGAGGGTCTCTTCCTGAGGTTCCACCGGCGCCGGCGCTTCGGGCGCGGCCTCCCGGGATTTCGGCCGGAGCCAGTCGCGCGGCGCCTCGTCGACGAGCGTGTCGACGCCCGCCTCGGCCCACCAGGCCAGAGCGCTTTCGGCGTCTGCCGGCGAAAAGTCCTCTGTTCCCCGCTCCACCGGGTCATGGAGTCCGTTGCGGGCGGGCTGGTCAACCTCAAATTCTCTATCTATCTGCAAGGCGTTGGCTGCCTGCGACGACGCGAGTGCGGGCGCCTGTCACAGGAGCGCCTTGATGTCCGAACGCGAGTCGATGCCTTATGACGTGGTGATCGTCGGCGCCGGGCCGGCCGGGCTCGCCGCGGGCATCCGCCTCAAGCAGCTCGCCGACGAAGCGGGGCGCGAGCTCAGCGTGTGCATCCTGGAAAAGGGCTCCGAGGTCGGTGCCCACATCCTGTCCGGCGCGGTCATGGATCCCCGGGCCCTCGAAGAGCTGCTCCCCAACTGGCGCGATCTCGACAGCCCGCTCACCGTGCCGGTGGTGGAGAACCATCACTGGGTTCTCACCGAGCGGAAGAAATATTCGCTACCCCACATGATGATGCCGCCCTTCATGAACAACGAGGGCACCTATACCGGGTCGCTCGGCAATTTCTGCCGCTGGCTTGCGGGGCAGGCGGAGGCGCTCGGGGTCGAGATCTTCCCCGGCTTCGCGGCGGCCGAAGTCCTGTTCAACGAGGACGGCTCGGTCAAGGGCGTCGCGACGGGCGACATGGGGGTCGCCCGCGACGGCGCCCGCAAGGCCGACTATCAGCCCGGAATGGAGCTTCACGGCCGCTACACCTTCTTCGCGGAAGGCGCCCGCGGCCACCTCACCAAGCAGGTCAAGCGCGTCTTCGATCTGAACGCGGGCTCAGAGGAGCAGGTCTACGGCATCGGCCTCAAGGAGCTTTGGGAGATCGATCCCGACAAGCACGAGCCGGGCCGGGTCATCCACACCCAGGGCTGGCCGCTCGACGACGACAGCTGGGGCGGCGGCTTCCTCTATCACCAGGAAAACAACCAGGTCGCCTTAGGGTTCGTCGTCGCGCTCAACTACAAGAATCCCT
>DASVUW010000204.1:0-6106 GCA_036386845.1 Allosphingosinicella sp.
CGATCGGGCAGATGCGGCCATAGTGGGTGATGTGGACGTCGCGCACTTCGAAGCCGGCGCGCTCACGGGTGAGACCGCCGGGGCCCAAGGCCGAAACACGGCGCTTGTGGGTCACTTCGGACAGCGGGTTGGTCTGGTCCATGAACTGCGACAGCTGCGAGGAGCCGAAGAATTCGCGCACCGCGGCCACCGCCGGCTTGGCGTTGATGAGGTCGTTCGGCATCACCGTCGACACGTCGACGGAGGACATGCGCTCCTTCACGGCGCGCTCCATGCGGAGCAGGCCGACGCGGTACTGGTTCTCGAGCAGCTCGCCCACCGAGCGCACCCGCCGGTTGCCGAGATTGTCGATGTCGTCGATCTCGCCCTTGCCGTCCTTCAGGCCGACCAGGGTCTTCACGACCGCGACGATGTCCTCCTTGCGAAGGGTCGTCACCGTGTCCTCGACGTCGAGGTCGAGGCGCATGTTGAGCTTGACCCGGCCGACCGCCGAGAGGTCGTAGCGCTCGGGATCGAAGAACAGGCCTCCGAACAGGGCCTCGGCCGTCTCCTTCGTCGGCGGCTCGCCGGGGCGCATGACCCGGTAGATGTCGGCGAGGGCCTGGTCGCGGTCCTCGGACTTGTCCGCCTTGAGCGTGTTGCGCATCCAGGCGCCGGTCGAGACATGGTCGATGTCGAGCAGCTCAATCCGGTCGATCCCGGCCTGGTCGAGCCGCTCGAGATTCTCGGCGCTGATCTCGTCGCCGGCCTCGACGTAGATCTCGCCGGTCTTGTCGTTGACGAGGTCGTAGGCCGAATAGCGGCCGAAAATCTCCTCGGTCGGGATGACCAGGTTCTTGAGGCCGTCCTTGGCCGCCTTGTTGGCGGCTCTCGGAGTGATCTTGGTCCCGGCCGCGAACACGACCTCGCCGGTGTCGCCGTCGACGACGTCGTAGCTCGGCTTCTGGCCGCGCCAGTTCTCGGGCACGAACGGGATCGCCCAGCCGTTCTTGCCGCGCACGAAGGTGACGCGGTCGTAGAAGGTGTTCAAAATCTCCTCGCTCGACATGTCGAGCGCGTGGAGGAGCGCCGTCACCGGAAGCTTGCGCTTGCGGTCGATGCGGACGTTGACGATGTCCTTGGCGTCGAACTCGAAGTCCAGCCAGGAGCCGCGATAGGGGATGACCCGCGCGGCGAAGAGATATTTGCCGGACGCGTGGGTCTTGCCGCGGTCATGGTCGAAGAGGACGCCAGGGCTACGGTGCATCTGGCTGACGATCACGCGCTCGGTGCCGTTGACGATGAACGTTCCGTTCTTCGTCATCAGCGGCATGTCGCCCATGTAGACGTCCTGCTCCTTGATATCGAGCACGGAGCGGGTCTCGGTATCGGGATCCACCTCGAAGACGATGAGGCGGAGCGTGACGCGCATCGGCGCCGCATAGGTCATCCCGCGCTGGCGGCACTCGTCCGTGTCGTACTTGGGCTCCTCCAGCTCGTAGTGGACGAAGTCCAGCTCGGCGGTCCCGGCGAAGTCGCGGATCGGGAAGACGGAGCGCAGGGTCTTCTCAAGGCCCGACACGTAGCCGTCCTGCGGGCGCGAGCGGAGGAACTGCTCGTAGCTCTCGCGCTGGACCTCGATGAGGTTCGGCATTTCGGAGACTTCGTGGATGTTGCCGAAGATCTTGCGGATGCGCTTGGATGCCATCGAGCGGTTTTCGCTGGCCCGGGCCGTCTTAGTCGCCATGGAGATGTGTCTCGCCTTCCTGTGCCCCGGCGGATGGCCGGGATCCCTCGTCATCCCGGCAGAAGCCGGGATCCCATTCCGGGCCCGCCACCTCGCTCTAGCGAGGGCAAAGCCCGATGCGGAACGCAGAAGACGCAAAAAGCCGCGAGTCCCTGTGCCTGGAACCGCAGCTTCAGCGTCTTGAAAACCCCTTGTCGATCAATGCTTTGAACACGCTGCGCGACGGCGTGTCCTGTTCCGATACGATGGGGTGTGGGCGCTAGATAGGAGGCGCGGAGGGCGGGGTCAAGAGACTTGGAATGGCCGCGCCACGGCACAGGGACCGGCCGCGATGGATGGGATGATCGGAGCAATCCGGCTAACTCAAGGATTTTGCATAATCTTTCGGCAGTGATAGGGCTGCGGAATGGATGAATGCCCCCAGATAGCTCCGAGCGGCGACGACGTCGGTTCACTTGCATCCGAAACCGGCGGGCGCGAGGCCCGTCTCGCCGGCCTTCGCGCCGCGGTCAAGGAAGGCATCGAGGACATCAAGGGCGGCCGGGTCGCCGATCTCGAGGGAGCGCTGGATCGAATCGAGGCGATGCTCGACGAGTTGGAGGCGGCCAAGCGGTCCTGACCGCGAGGCGCCGACGGTCCGGCTGCGACCGCCCGGATCGTAACAATTGCGACAATGAAGCCGCCGCCGCGACATGCTCCTGACCTGAGCGGCTACTAAAAACCTTCCAACGGCACCGGGCAGACGCCCCGCCCGAAGCAAGGAAGGAATTCGTCATGGCCTGGATCGCCGCGCTCGGCTTGATGATCGGGACTATGGTCACCCTGCAGGCCTTCTGTGCCGAGCTGACGTTCCGCCGGCTCGAGCCGCGCGAGCGCTGAGGAGGAGTTGGACATGCACCCCATCGCCTTCCTCGCCTTGCTGACGATCGCCATGCTGACGCTCGCGGCCCTTCGCCTGGAGCTGGACTTCCGCCGCACCGCCGGCGCGGCGCCGAACGCCGGATCCGGACGCGGAGAGGCCGAGCCAGCCGGCCGCCAGCCCGAAGCCCCAAGCGCCAGACCCGAACTTCGCGCGCCCCCGGCGGGAGGCTATTGGCAGGCGCCTTATTCGCGCGCCGCCTGAGCCTCCGTTTCGACCGGATTTACCCCTCTCCCGTCATTCCGGCTTTCGCGGAACCTTCGCATAAGTCGCCGGGTGGTCAGCCCCTCCCCTTCAGGGGAGGGGTTGGGGTGGGGGTTGTCTGCTCGCCTCACCGACGCCAGCGTCCGGTCTCCCCCACATTCCCCACCCCAACCCCTCCCCTGAAGGGGAGGGGCTTTGCCTCCGCGCGCTTCGCAGGGGTTATGCAAAGCTCCCGCGAAAGCCGGAACCATGGACACCGGCCGCTGCGGAGAGACTGCTGCCCCCGGTGTTCATGGATCCCGGATCAAGTCCGGGATGACGCCCCACGGACCGGCCGCCTAGCAGACCAAGCGCGGCGCTCAGGCCGGCCGCGCCGGCTTGGCCTTGTAGCGTTTCTGAGGCGGAGGCCCGGCCTTGCGGTTCTGCCGCGCGGCCTCGCGAGGCTTGCCCTCCACCGGCTCGATCCGGACTCCGCCCTCGCCGTCCTCGTCGGTGGCGGTCCGGCGCACCGCCTGCATGAAGCGGGCGGCCGCGGCGCGGGGCACTTCGAACATCGTCTCGCCCGCGGCGATGCGGATTGCGCCGATCTCGGACTTGGTGATGTGGCCCCGGCGGCAGAGCAGCGGCAGGAGCCAGCGCGGGTCGGCATTATGGCGCCGGCCAATGTCCATCCGGAACCAGATCGTGTCCTCGAAGCCGGCCCTCGGTCCGTCCGGCCGGCGGACCTCGCCGGCGGCGCCCGAATCGACCATCTCCTCCGGCGCCGGCATCCGGGCGCGGTGGGCCCGCACCAGCGCCGCGGCGATCTCCTCGGGCGGCTTGGCCTCCATCAGCCGTCGGGCGAGGTCGCGATCCTCCTCCTCTATCTCGGCCGGCTCGAGCAGCGCCGCGAGAAGCCGGTCGTGGTCGCTTCGGCGGATGTCCTCGGGGGTCGGAGGCTTGATCCACTCGACTTCGATCCGGGCCCCGCGCATCACCGATTCGACCCGCTTTCGTCTCGGATAGGGAACCACGAGCACCGCTATCCCCTTCTTCCCAGCCCGGCCGGTCCGGCCGGACCGGTGCTGGAGGGTCTCCGCGTCCCTCGGAAGCTCGACATGGACGACGAGGCTGAGGTTGGGCAGGTCGATCCCGCGCGCCGCGACGTCGGTCGCGACCAGCACCCGGGCCCGGCCGTCGCGAAGCGCCTGAAGGGCCTGGTTGCGCTCGTTCTGGCTGTGCTCGCCCGAAAGCGCGACGGCGCTGAAGCCACGTTCGACCAGCGACGAATGGAGCCGCCGGACGTTCTCCCTCGTGGCGCAGAACAGCAGGGCGCTTTCCGCCTCGTGAAGCCGGAGCAGGTTGACGACGCTATGCTCGATGTCGGCGGGAGCCACCGTCATCGCCTGATAGGCGATATCGCCGTGGCCGCGCTCCTCGCCGACGGTCGAGATCCGGAGCGCGTCCTTCTGGTAGCGCTTCGCAAGGGCCACGATCGGCCTCGGCATGGTCGCCGAGAAAAGCAGAGTGCGGCGTGCTGGCGGCGTCGCGTCGAGTATCTCCTCGAGATCCTCGCGAAAGCCCATGTCGAGCATCTCGTCCGCCTCGTCGAGGACGACGGCGCGGAGCTTGGACAGATCGAGCGCGCCGCGCTCGAGATGGTCGCGGAGCCGTCCGGGGGTGCCGACGACGATATGGGTGCCGTGCTGGAGTGCCCGGCGCTCCTTCGAAGCGTCCATCCCGCCGACACAGGTCGCGATCCGAGCGCCCGCCGGGGCGTAGAGCCAGGCGAGCTCCCGGCTGACCTGCAGGGCCAGCTCCCGGGTCGGAGCCACGATCAGGGCCAGCGGCTCGCGAGCGAACCCCGCCCCGCCCTCGTCGCCGAGCAGCTGCGGCGCCATCGCCAGACCGAAGGCGACGGTCTTGCCGGATCCGGTCTGGGCCGAGACGACGAGGTCCCGCCCCTCCGCCTCCGGCTCGAGCACGGCCGCCTGGACTGGAGTAGGCGTGGCATAGCCGCGCTCGGACAGCGCGCCGGCGAGGCGCGATGGAAGGTTCTGGAAGGGCATGGGCGCCATGTGGGCTTCGAAAGGCGCCGGGGCAAGGCGGGGCGATCCGTCATTCCGGCGGAAGCCGGAATCCGTGAACACCGTCCGTGCCCGAATTCCTCGGACTGTGTTCAATGGATGCCCGGTCGAGCCCGCATGACGGAAAACCCCGACACAATTGACACACAAAACCCCCCTCCGCGGCATCGAAGCGTGACGAGTGCCCTCCATTTCATCCTTCATCCGATGGAGAAGTCCGATGAAGTCCATGATCGCCGGTTTCCTGACCACCGCCCTGCTTCTGGCGCTTCACGTCGCGCCGCCGCCCGAGGCGCTGCAATCCTATCCCAGCCCCGACGACAAGGCCTTCGCCGAGCGCCACGCCCACGAATCGAAGGACGCGCTTCGCGCCGAGCTCGGTCTCGACCACTGACCCGTTTTCGAGAGGCCTTAAATTATCGCGCCTGTCGACATTTTCGACCGTGTTCGCGAAGCCGGCCCGGGTCGGACATGAACACCCCGCCGGCAATAGCGTGACCGTTTAGACACAACCTACGAGTTCCTCAACTCGATCCCTTTTTCAAGCCCGGCGAGGCTTGACGGGCTGGGCCTCCCTGATCAAGGCTCGGGAAAGTTCAGGAGAAAGTTCAACATGCGATTCAAATCCATCCTCGCGGCCGCGGCTGCGGCATCGATGGCGGCGGCTCCGGTCGTTGCCGCGCCCAAGCCCCCGGTCGAGGTTGCGCCTCAGTCCGAGACGGTCGAAGGCGAGCAGATCCGCGGCGGCTTCCTGCTTCCGCTGGCGATCATCATCGCGATCATCATCGGCGTGCTTCTGCTGACCGACGACGACGACGGTCCGACCAGCCCGTAAGCGCCACCGTACGCCTTTACGCTTTCGCGGCCGCGACCCTGTTCGCGGCCGCGTCTGCGTTCGCCCATCCGCACGAGGCAATCTCGTCGCGATGGTGAAAGCCTGTTCGAGCCGCTGACGTCCTCCGGCGAAGCTGGACCGCCGCGAACCTAGTCGTTCTTTTGACTTGAGGCTCTGGCTTTTGCCGGGATGACGCACCGGCATCTCACCGCTGTCCCGCCACGTTCCGCCCCGCTTCCTGCGTCGGAACGAGCCCGAAGCGCCGTGAAATTCATTATGCCCCTGATATGAAACAGCACCCCGCCCCGCTCGCCCGCGCCGCCGCTTTTCTCCTCGCCGCCGCCGCGCTCCCGCTC
>DASVUW010000205.1:0-8856 GCA_036386845.1 Allosphingosinicella sp.
TGCTCGAGCCCGCGAATGCGACCGGCGACGTCGGTCATGACCACCCGCTGGACCTCGTCCTCGGTCGGGCCGTTGGCGATGAGGTCCGCGACGATCTGGTCGAGCCTGGCGCCGACCTTGTCGGCATCCTCGCCGGGCTTCACGTCGACCTGGATCTCGAACTGGCTGACCCGGTGGAACGGCAGGATATAGGCCCTGACTCCAACGGCGGTCTGGTCCTTTCGAACCAGCTCGTTGTCGAGCCTGGAGCTTGCGAGTCCGCCGAGGACGCCCGCCGCGACGTCGAGCTGGACGGCGGCGTCGTCGAGCATCCCGGGGACGATCCAGTTGCGGTAGAGCCGGGTGTTGGCGACCCGGTCCTTCATCACCTCGACCTTGGGCGCCGGAAGGGTCGGCACGTCGGCCTTGGCGGGCGTGTTGACCGGGCCGCGCGGGATCTTTCCGAAATGCTTCTCGACCAGCGGCCTGGCCTCGGCGGCCGAGACGTCCCCGGCGAGGACGAGGACCGCGTTGTTCGGGCCGTACCTGGAACGGAACCAGGTCTTCACGTCCTCCAGGGTCGCCGCATCGAGATCGGCCATCGAGCCGATCGTCGAGTGCCGATAGGGATGGCCCTCCGGGAAGAGCGCCTCGAGCTGGGCATATTCGACGAGGCCATAGGGCTCGTTGTCGCCCTGGCGCTTCTCGTTCTGGACGACCCCGATCTGGTTGGTCAGCTTCTCCTGGGTCACCGCGCCTAGCAGATGGCCCATCCGGTCCGCCTCGAGGAAAAGGCCGCGCTCCAAAGCGGGCCTGGGCACCGTCTGGAAA
The DNA here is from genome assembly GCA_036386845.1 of Allosphingosinicella sp. Lineage (GTDB taxonomy): Bacteria > Pseudomonadota > Alphaproteobacteria > Sphingomonadales > Sphingomonadaceae > Allosphingosinicella. The sequence goes on from DASVUW010000205.1 coordinate 811, forward strand.
TAATTGGTGCGGTCGAACCAGGTCGTTCCGTTGAAGTCGGTCGCCCCGATCTCGCGAAGCGGCTCGAAATAGTCGCCGGGCGCATTTTCCGAGCCGTTGAACATCAGATGCTCGAACAGATGGGCGAAGCCCGTCTTGCCCCTGGGCTCGTCCTTCGAGCCGACATTGTACCAGATGGAGATGGCGACGACCGGCGCCTTGCGGTCCTCGTGGACGACGACCTTGAGACCGTTGGCGAGCGTGAACTGGTCGTAGGGAATGTCGATCTGGCGGACGAGCTGGGCGACAGGCACAGGGCCCGCCGCGGCGGCGGGGGCCGCTTCGTCGGCGGCCGATCGCGCGGCTGGAGAATCGGACGCGCTCGCCACCTCGTCGGAGGTGGTCGAGGCGCAGGCCGTGACGGCGAAAGCGGAAAAGAGTGCAAGGGGGAGCAGCAAACGACGCATTTCGGCAGTCCTTCCCAAGTCTTTTATGGCTCGGCCCTAGGCCGTCGGCAGGGGCGGCGCAATATGCGGTGGCGGCCTGAGGGAGATGTTCCCCTCCCTGGAAGGGAGGGGCTAGGGGCGGGTAGGCGAGCGAAGCGAGACTTTCGCCGGCTCGGGGTTTCGGCCGCCTTCGGCGGACCCACCCCCAACCCCTCCCTTGCAGGGAGGGGAGAGGCTTTTGACGCGCTGCCGAACCGTGTACGGAGCGGCGAACTCGAACCAGGATTGCCCATGCGCTTCAACAGCTTCGGCCTTGCCCTCCTCAGCCTCGTACTCGCCTCGCCGGCTCCGGCCCAGACTATCGCCGCTCCGGAATTCACGCCGGAAAGCTTCAGAAGCCATGTCGCCTTCCTCGCCGACGACAAGCTGGAAGGACGCGATACCGGCAGCCGCGGGTACGACCTTGCCGCGCTCTACGTTGCAAGCCGGTTCGAAGCGCTCGGCCTCAAGCCGGCGGGCCGCGAGGGCTGGTACCAGCAGGTGCCGTTCCTCGAATCGCGGCTGTCGGGCGAGCCCGGCTCGCTCAGCATCGGAGGGCGCCGGTTCGTTCATGGGCAGGAGGTGGTCCTGACGCCGACTCCGGACGAGGCTCCGGTCGCGATCGAGGCGCCGGCCGTCTTCGTCGGCTACGGCCTCGAGGCTCCGGAGATCGGGGTCGACGACTACAAAGGGCTCGACGTTCGCGGCAAGGTCGTCGTGGTCCTGGGCGGATTCCCGAACGGGATGAAGAGCGATGTCGGAGCCCATCTCAATTCGGACAAAAGGCGCGTCGCCTCAAGTCACGGCGCGGTCGGCCTCGTCACGATCCGGACCCTGTCCGAAGCGAAACGCCGTCCCTGGTCGCGAGCGCAGGAAACTGCGAACGAGCCGAGCCTCGGCTGGACCGGCGAGGATGGAAGGCCCTACACGCCCGCCCCGGGCCTTCGCTTCCGCGCGAGCGTCGACTCGCCCGCCGCCGAAGCTCTGTTCGCGGGGGCGAAGACCCCACTCGCTCGAGTCCTGGCCGAAGCGGACCGCAAGGGCGGGCGCCCCAAAGGCTTCGCCCTCAAGCCGCGTATCGCGGTCAGCCAGCAGAGCGCCCAGCGCCGCTTCACCAGCCCCAACGTTCTCGCCGTCCTACCCGGGTCCGACCCGAAGCTGGCCGGCGAATATGTGCTCCTCATGGGCCATCTCGACCACGAGGGCGTGAAGGCCTCCGGCGCCGGGGAGAATGGGGGCGACCGGATCTACAACGGCGCCATGGACAATGCGGTCGGTATCGCGACGATGCTGGAGGTCGCCCGGGCGATGGCGACCTCGGGCGAGCGGCCGAAGCGCTCGATCCTGTTCGCCGCGGTGACCGCCGAGGAGAAGGGTCTGCTCGGCGCCCAGTTCCTGGCCCGAAACCCGCTTCCGGGGATCGACGTCGTCGGAGTCGTCAACCTCGACATGCCGGTCCTGCTCTACGATTTCACCGACGTCATCGCCTTCGGAGCGGAGCATTCGACCATGGGCGCGGCCGTCGCCCGCGCCGGCAAGGGCATGGGCGTCGCCCTTTCGGACGATCCGCTCCCGCAGGAGGGCCTGTTCACCCGCTCCGACCATTACCGCTTCGTCCAGGAGGGCGTGCCCTCCGTCTTCCTGATGACCGGATTCGCCAACGGCGGACGGGAGAAGTTCACCGACTTCCTCGCCACCCATTATCACAAGCCGAGCGACCAGCTCGGCCTTCCGATCGACTGGCGGGCCGGAGCCAAGTTCGCCCGGATCAACTACGAGATCGCCCGCGAGATCGCGGACTCGCCCCAGGCGCCGCGCTGGTATTCGGACAGCTTCTTCGGGAAGGTGCTTGCGCCCGGCCGGGACAAGGCGGCGAGGTGAATTGTCCTCCCCATCGAAGATGGGGAGGGGGACCACCCGAAGGGTGGTGGAGGGGTAGAAGGCGCAGGAGTCGGGAGGTCCTCGTGCGACCCTTCTTTGCCGAGCCAGATACCCCTCCACCATGCTTCGCATGGTCCCCCTCCCCGTCGCTTCGCGACAGGGAGATAACCCCCTTGTGTTGCTAAACAGCAACACCATATCTCCTCCGAACGAACGACAGGGGCAGATATGAACCTTGAGAAATTCACCGAGCGGGCGCGCGGGTTCCTTCAGTCGGCGCAGACGGTGGCGCTTCGAATGAACCACCAGCGGATAACGCCCGTCCATGTGCTCAAAGCCTTGCTCGAGGACGAGCAGGGCATGGCCTCAGGCCTGATCGCCCGGGCCGGCGGAAGCGCGGAGGCGGCTCGTCGGGAGACGGACGAGCAGCTTGGGAAAATCCCCGTCGTCTCGGGGAGCGGCGCTAACTCGACCCCCGGCCTCGACGCCGAGACGTTGCGGATCCTGGACCAGGCCGAGCAGGTCGCCCAGAAGGCAGGCGACACCTACGTCACCGTCGAGCGGATGCTTCTGGCGCTTGTGCTTGCGACGACGACGGGCGCAGGCAAGGCGCTCGCGGACGCGGGCGTCAAGGCGGAAGCGCTCAACGCGGCGATCAACGAGCTTCGCGGCGGCCGGACGGCCGACACCCAATCGGCGGAGGACCGCTACGACGCCCTCAAGAAATTCGCCCGCGACCTCACCCAGGCGGCCCGGGACGGCAAGCTCGATCCGGTCATCGGCCGCGACGAGGAGATCCGCCGCACGGTGCAGATCCTCGCGCGGCGCACCAAGAACAACCCGGTCCTGATCGGCGAGCCCGGAGTCGGCAAGACCGCGATCGCCGAAGGGCTCGCGCTGAGGATCGCCAACGGCGACGTCCCCGACAGCCTCAAGGACAGGCGGCTGATGGCGCTCGACATGGGCTCGCTCATCGCCGGCGCGAAATATCGCGGCGAATTCGAGGAGCGTTTGAAAGGCGTTCTCGACGAGGTTCGCCAGGGCGAAGGCGACATCATCCTGTTCATCGACGAGATGCACACCCTGATCGGCGCCGGGAAGAGCGAGGGGGCGATGGACGCCTCCAACCTCTTGAAGCCGGCGCTTGCGCGCGGCGAGCTTCACTGCATCGGAGCGACCACGCTCGACGAGTATAGCAAGCATGTCGAGAAGGACCCGGCGCTTCAGCGGCGCTTCCAGCCGGTTGTCATCGGCGAGCCGACGGTGGAGGACACGATCTCGATCCTCCGCGGCCTCAAGGAGAAATACGAGCTTCATCACGGAGTCCGGATCACCGACGGCGCGCTGGTCTCGGCGGCGACTCTCAGCCATCGCTATATCACCGACCGGTTCCTCCCCGACAAGGCGATCGACCTGATGGACGAGGCCGCCTCGCGGCTCCGGATGGAGGTGGAATCGAAGCCGGAGGAGATCGAGAATCTCGACCGGCGGATCATCCAGCTCAAGATCGAGCGCGAGGCCCTGAAGAAGGAGAAGGACCGCGCTTCTCAGGACCGCTTGAAGGCGCTCGAGGACGAGCTGGCCAATCTGGAGCAGCAGTCCGCCGAGCTCACCACGCGCTGGCAGGGCGAGAAGGAGAAGCTGGCCGGCGAGGCGAAGATCAAGGAGGAGCTCGACCGCGCCCGGCTCGAGCTCGAGCAGGCTCAGCGCGCCGGCGACCTCGCCAAGGCGGGCGAGCTCCAATATGGCCGGATCCCGGCGCTGGAGAAGCAGCTCGCCGAGGTCGAGGCCGCGAGCCAGGGCGCAATGCTCCGCGAGGAAGTGACCAGCGAGGACATCGCGTCTGTGGTCGCGCGCTGGACGGGCATTCCGATGGAGCGGATGCTCGAGGGCGAGCGCCAGAAGCTGATCAACATGGAGGCCGAGATCGGCCGCCGGGTGATCGGCCAGGAGGAGGCGGTCCGAGCCGTGGCCAAGGCGATCCGGCGGTCCCGGGCGGGCCTTCAGGACCCGAACCGGCCGATGGGCAGCTTCCTGTTCCTCGGGCCGACGGGCGTCGGCAAGACCGAGCTTACCAAGTCGCTCGCCTTGTTCCTGTTCGACGATCCGCAGGCGATGGTCCGCATCGACATGTCGGAGTTCATGGAGAAGCACAGCGTCGCCCGGCTGATCGGAGCCCCTCCTGGCTATGTCGGCTACGAGGAAGGCGGAGTGCTCACCGAGGCGGTCCGGCGCCGGCCCTATCAGGTGGTGCTGTTCGACGAGGTCGAGAAGGCGCATGGCGACGTCTTCAACGTCCTTCTCCAGGTGCTCGACGACGGGCGGCTGACCGACGGTCAGGGCCGAACGGTCGACTTCACCAACACGATCATCATCCTGACCTCGAACCTGGGCAGCCAGCACCTCACCAACCTTGGCGAGGGCCAGACCGTCGACGATGTCGAGCCTCAGGTGATGGAAGTGGTGCGTGGCCATTTCAGGCCTGAATTCCTCAACCGCCTGGACGAGATCATCCTGTTCCACCGACTGGCGGCGGAGCATATGGCCCCGATCGTCGACATCCAGGTCGCTCACGTCCAGAAGCTTCTTGCCGACCGCAAGATCGCTCTGGAGCTAAGCGACGGCGCCCGCGCCTGGCTGGGCCGGGTCGGCTACGATCCGGTCTACGGCGCCCGGCCGCTCAAGCGGGCGGTGCAGAGATATCTGCAGGATCCGCTGGCCGACGCCCTGCTCAGGGGCGACGTCCCGGACGGCTCGACCGTCAGGGTCGAAGAGGGAGACGGGGCGCTGACGCTCCGGACGGACGTGGTGAAGGCGGCGGCCTGACTCGTCATCCCGGCGGGTGAAAAGCTCGGCGCCTTTATCGCGCTGGGGTCCCGGCCTCCGCCGGGACGACGGTTCAATTGCTGCTGGTGTGACCGTGCGCGCCCTGAAGCGCACCCCATTCCTGCTGGGTGCGCTGGCTCATCCTCGACCATTCGGTTGCGGTCGCGCAGAGCCTTTCATAGTCGGCCAGCGAGCCGGTCTTGACCCGGCGGCGGCAGATCTTCTTCTCGGCCTTGGGTGCGGCGGCGATCCGGATCGGGGACGGGGCCGCTGCGGTCGCTTCACCCTTGGGCAGGCGCCAGTTGACGACGCCTTCGGTGACGACATTGGTCTTCCGCCCGTCAGCGCCCCGAACGCCCTTGAACGTGGCGCGGTTGAGGATCAGGTCGCAGGTTTCCTCGTCGAGCTTTTTGTAGCCGCTGCTCTGAGTGACCTGACAGGACGTCGCATAACCCTCGCGGTCCAGAGCGACCTTGAACACCACCGAACCCTGCTCGCCCGCGGCTCGGGCGCGCTCGGGATACTGGCTGAGGACGACTTCGTTGTTGGCCGCGTCGCGAGCGACCGTTTCGGGAGAAGGCGCGGGCGCGGCCGGAGCTGCCGTCCCCGCGAGAAGTGCCGACACAAAGATCCATGGAGTCATGATACGTCCCTCACAATCCGCTCGAACCTTACCCGAAACGGAAGCTCGGTTCAACGTGCCGGACTTGCTCGGTTTTGGTCGGGCGGAATCGGCGGCAGGAAGTCGCGGCGGCGCCAGGGCGGGTCGGGCGGCTCCTCCGGGTCGGGGACCGCGAAGCTCAGATATCCGAAGAAGGTGGCGATCAGCCGTTCGGCGGAATCGAGGATCGCGGTGCGGCCGTGCATGAACCGGGTGTTGTCGAGCATCAGGACGTCGCCCGGCTGCCAGGCGACCTCGACCATCAGCCGGTCACCGGCCGCCTTGATCGCCTGAAGCCAGGCCTCCGGAACCTGCCGCCCGTCGTCGAGCAGCGGATGGTCCGGCCGGTTATTGTTGAAGCGGGCGAACAACAGGAAATTCCCGAACGCCGCCGCATCCACGAACATCGGGCGATGAAGCGCGGGCCGGCTGAAGAACCTGACCACTTCGTCGCCATAGCGTCGGAACCGATAGGGGCAGGAGGCGGGCGGATTGGCGAGTTGCTCGTCGCTGGGATCCGGAGTGCCCAGCCAATATTCCAGCAGCGCCGGCCAGGTCGGCTTGACGTAGAGCAGCCGCCGCCCTTCCAGCCCCCGCCGGACCTCCTCCGGAAGGGCTCGCACCAGCTCCACCCCATCGCAGATCGTCGTCGCTCCGCCCCGGCTCGGGGCCGACATGCAGGCGAAGAAAGCCGCATCCGGCTTCCATGGCTCGCGCGAAAGCTCCGGGTGGAGGTTGAACGGGCCGGTGCCGCCGTCGACGGTGTGGATGTTGTTGGCGGGATCGAGCGGCTGGCGGCCCGGGCTTTCGTTGAAAACCGAGGTCGAGCAGAATTGCCGGGCGAACGCGTTGAACCGGGCGACGTCGGCGCCGAACCCGCGCAGCAGAAGGGCCCCGTGCGCCTTGTAGAGCCGGACGATCTCGGCCGGATCGACGTCGAGGAGGGTGCTCTCGCCCGAGGCCTGGATCAGAACCTGGGGACGGCCCGGCTCGGGCAATTGAATCTTCGGCATGGCGAGGGCCCCGGATAGCCGATGCGGCCGGCGCGGGCTATAGCCCAGATGATGCCGCTCACGCTCGACGATCTCCACGCTTCGCCCGACCATTATCTTCACTCTTTCGAGGGTGGGGCAGCCGTCTTCATGCCGATGGACCGCGAAGCCTATCACCGCTCGATCTTCCTCGACGGGCGAATCTCGCCCGCGGCGAACCGGACGATGAAAGTACCGGCCGATGCCCTTGCCGAACCGAACCGACGGGCTGCGGCGACCGGCTGGATCTTCCACGTCGCCCATTGCGGATCGACCCTGCTCGCCCGCGCGCTCGACCGGCCGTCGACCAACCTGGTCCTGCGCGAGCCGTTGGCGCTTCGGCAGCTGGCAATCTCCCCGGACCAGGCGCGGCTCGCGCTCACGGCGGCGATGCTGTCCAAGCGCTATCGCAGCGACCTGCCGACGATCGTCAAGGCGAACGTGCCCGTAAATTTCATCCTGCCCGGCCTGGCCGCTCTCGATCCGCAGGCGAGCGCCATCTTCCTTTACGCAACCCTTCGCGACTATCTGCTGGCCATCCTGCGCAGCGACAATCATCGCGACTGGCTGAGGCGGGTGACGACGCAGCTCGACGCCCATCTCGGCGACCTTTCGAACCTGTCCGACGCCGAACGCTGTGCTTCTCTATGGCTTGCCCAGATCCGGGCCTTCTCGGACGCGGTCGCGCTGATGCCCAATGCCCGGACGCTCGACGCCGAGACCTTTTTCGCGGACCCGGGTCCTGTGCTTGGAGCCGCCGCCGTGCATCTCCGCGTGCCGATGAGCGAGGCCGAGCTTCGCGACACCGTCGAGGGGCCGCTCTTCGCGACCTACTCGAAGAATCCGGAGCAGCCGTTCGACAATGAAGCGCGTCTCGCCCGCCGCTCGGCGCTCGAGGGGCCGCTCGCGGAGGAGCTTGCGCAGGCCCGTCGCTGGATCGACTCGGCCGGAGGCGAATCCGCGGTCGCGGCGCTGGAATCGAGCGGGCTGGAGGTGCGGTCGGTCAGTCGCTGACTCCGATCGCAGCCTCGCTTCCGCCATTCGCCGCAGCGGCGACCTGGTAGAAGCGGCGCAGCAGGCCGCGCTCGACCTCGGTGATATACGGGTTCCAGACATCGAAGATCAGGATCGCGCGCAACTGGTCCGACCGGTTCCATGCCTCATGCTCGATCGTGTCGTCGAA
>DASVUW010000206.1:0-6923 GCA_036386845.1 Allosphingosinicella sp.
GGTGTGAATCCTGCCTCCCCATCGCAAGATGGGGAACCACCGAAGGTGGTGGAGGGTAGAAGGCGCGGACTGCCGGGGATCGCACGAGAACCGTCCGGTTCCGAGCCAGTTACCCGTTCACCATGCTTCGCATGGTCCCCCTCCCCGCCGCTTCGCGGCAGGGAGGCAATCAGCCTCGCAAAAACCCCCGGATCCACTCCGCGACCAGCGCCCGGTCGTTCGGGCGATCGAGGGAAGCGATCGCCCTGTCGGGCGCCGGCACCCGGGCCCGGCGGTGCTCGATCAGGGCCTGGGCGTATTCGGGCTCGAACTCCGGGTGGAACTGCATCGAGATGGCCTGGGCGGCCTCATATTCGAGCATCCCGAACGGGGTGAAGGCGTTGCCTGCAAGCACCCGGACGCCCGGCGGGGGCACGACCACCTGGTCCTGGTGGGAGACGGGAACGGCGATCCGGCCCGGCGGCGCCTCGCCCATCCAGGCCGCCCGCTCCCACAGGTCGTAATCCTGGAGGCCGATGCCCCAGCCGCGCCCGGATTTCTCGACCCGGCCGCCAAGCGCCTCGGCCATCGCCTGGTGGCCGAAGCAGATCCCGACCAGCTTCGTCCGCCCTTTCGCCTCGCGAAGGAAGGAGAGCAGAGGCGGGATCCAGGGCAAGGGCTCGTAGACGCCCGCCGCGGAGCCCGTGATCAGGAAGGCGGGATGGGCTTCGGGCGAGGGAAGCGCCGCTCCGGACTGGACGTCGTAGCCCCGGATGCTGAAGCCCGGCCCGAGCAGCCGGCCGAACATGTCGTCGTAAGGCCCGAAGCGCGGGGCGAGGTCGGGCGGCGGAGCGCCGGTGCGCAGGATCGCGACTTCCATCTGAAACGCCTCTATCCGGGCGCGGCGGCTCGCGCTAGCGAAGCCAGCCGCGCCTGGCGGCGAGTCCGGAGAACCAGAGCAGCAAGGCGACGACGAGCAGGATGAATGCAGGGAAGGCGGCGGCGGAAGCGCCCATCCTCTCGAGCAAGGGCGTTCCGAGGAAGGTCCAGCCGAACTGGGCGATCACTCCGAGCAGGGAGGCCGCGAAAGCGAGCCGCGCCCAGCGCCGCCTGAGAAGCAGGCCGACGGCGCCCAGCAGTCCGGCCCACACCGCCACGGCATAGGCGCCCACCGCCCAGCCGGGCATCGCCCTCCAGACTTCCTGCTGAACCGCCGGAAGCTTCGCCAACTCGGCAGCGTCCATTCCGACCTGGCTCACATACATGAAGCAGCCGAAGCCGTTCCAGAGCAAAGCGGCGAGCGCGACCGCCCAATACCAGCCGGGAACCCGATCCGAATTGAAAGCCGTCGCCATCCCCGCCTCCCGTCAAGTCGTTGCGGTTACGAAATTGCCGCAGGGGGCGTGGGATCGCAAGGGCGTTGTCCTCCCCATGCGCAGCATGGGGAGGGGGACCATGCGGAGCATGGTGGAGGGGTAGGTGCGCAGAGGCGGGAGGTTCTCGCTGGAAACTGGGGAGGCCGGCGCCAGCTACCCCTCCACCCCGCTACGCGGGGTCCCCCTCCCCATCTTTGATGGGGAGGATAATGAGTTAGCGGTCGCCTTTGTCGCCCTGGCCGGACTTGACCTTGGTCGTCGCCTTCTGGCGCCGGTCGGCGGCCAGCGACTTGCCGACGTCGACGACGTCCTTGAACTTGCCCTCGGCGTCGCGGCGCACGAAGCGCTTGTCGTTTCCGGTGTCGATCAGCTCGCGCTTGCGCTCGGCCATGATTCACTCTCCCGATTTGTTACGTCGGGGTAAGAATCCCTGGGAGTCGGGGTGGTTCCGCCGCCCCAGCGAAGGCTGGGGCCCCGGCGGGTGAAGAACGCGGAGCCTTTCACCCCCTGGGGTCCCAGCCTTCGCTGGGACGACGGGCCCTTACGCCGCTTCGGCTTCGTATTCGTCGCTCATCACCGGGCCGGAATCCTGGCCCTTGGCGGAGAGGTCGCGGTCGACCAGCTCGATGATCGCGATCGGGGCGGCGTCGGAGGCGCGGATGCCGGCCTTGATGACGCGGGTGTAGCCGCCCTCGCGGCCCGCATAGCGCGGCGCCAGCACGTCGAACAGCTTCTGGAGCTGCCTGTCGTCGAGGAGGCGCGCATGGGCGAGCCGGCGGTTGGAGAGGCCGCCCTTCTTGGCGAGCGTGATCAGCTTCTCCGTATAGGGGCGAAGCTCCTTCGCCTTGGCGACGGTGGTGGTGATCTGCTCGTGCTTGATGAGAGCGGCGGCCATGTTGCGGAACAGGGCTGCGCGGTGGCTCGAGGTGCGCTGCAGCTTGCGGCCGGCATTGCGGTGACGCATGGTCTTTTCCTTCGTTCGTCCGGAAACCGTGTCAGGTATTTCCGGCCGGGCGGTCGTAGGGGGACGGCCCAAACCCCAAAAGCGAAAGCGGAACCCGAGGGCCCCGCCTGCGGGGGCTCCTCAAGCGGAATCGGGCGTGGAAGTCAAGGTCGACTCGCATGCCCGGCGCGGCAGCGTGACCGCGGAGACCTGGAAGGCGGGTGAGCGATCGCGCCGTGGCATGCCGGGCCTCAACGGCCTCGTCGGCCGTAATTGGTGCCAGGCACCAATTTCTAAGCCGTTGATTTGCTTAGAGGGCCTCGACGATCGTCACGTTGGCGAGCCCACCGCCCTCGCACATCGTCTGGAGGCCGAAGCGCTTGCCGTTCGCCCTGAGCGCGTGGACGAGGGTGGTCATGAGCTTGGTGCCCGACGCTCCGAGCGGGTGGCCGAGGGCGATGGCGCCGCCGTTGACGTTGAGCTTCGAGGGATCCGCATCGATTTCGCGGAGCCAGGCGAGGGGGACGGGGGCGAAGGCTTCGTTGACCTCGTAAAGGTCGATGTCCGCGATGTTCATCCCGCTACGCTGAAGCGCGCGGCGGGTGGCGGGGATCACCTCCTCGAGCATGATCACCGGATCGCCGCCGGTGACGGTGAGGTTCACCACCCGGGCCAGCGGCGTGAGGTTGTGCGCCTTGAGGGCGCGCTCGCTGACCACCATCACCCCGCTCGCGCCGTCGCAGATCTGGCTGGCATTGGCGGCGCTGATCTTGCCGCCCTCCTTGAGGAGTTTGACCGAGGCGATGCTTTCGAGCGTGGCGTCGTAGCGAATGCCTTCGTCCTTGGAGTGGAGGGCCTCGTTGCCCTCGGCGCCGACAACCTTCAGCGGGACGATCTCCTCGTCGAAGGCCCCGGCCTCGGTGGCCCGGGCGGCCTTGCGGTGGCTGTCGAGGGCGAAGGCGTCCAGCGCCTCCTTCCGGAACTGGTATTTCTCGGCGATCATCTCGGCGCCTACGAACTGGCTGAACATCGGCACTCCGAAACGGTCCTGGATCCGCTTCGAGAAGGGGCCGGTGCCGATCCCGTGCTGCATCGGGAGGGTGACCGGAAGGCCCATCGGAACGCGGGTCATCGATTCGACCCCGGCGGCGATCACCACGTCCTGGGTGCCGCTCATCACCGCCTGGGCCGCGAACTGAACGGCCTGCTGGGAGGATCCGCACTGGCGGTCGATGGTGACGGCGGGGACCGAGGTCGGGAGGGAGGAGGCGAGCACCGCGTTTCGCCCGACATGGAAGGCCTGCTCGCCGGCCTGGCCGACGCAGCCCATGATCACGTCCTCGACCGAGGCGGGGTCGAGCCCGGAGCGCTCGATGAGGGCGTCGAGCACTTCGGCGGCCATGTCGGCCGGGTGCCAGTCCCTGAGGGCGCCGCCGCGGCGGCCGCCGGCGGTCCGGGCGGCGGCGACGATATAGGCTTCGGGCATATTGGGGCTCCTGTCGTTTCGGGCGATGTAGGAGCGAGGGGCGCTAGGGTGCAACTCCCCTCCCTGCAAAGGGAGGGGAGCGTCTATTCGCTGGCGGACGGGACCGGCTCGGGATAAGGGGCGGGATGGCCGAAAATCCCTTTACCAAGCATCTCCATGAAGCGGGCGAGACTTATCCCGAGCATTTCGGGATGGCGGCGCGATTTGGAGCCAGGATGATCGTCGGAGGACTCGCCTGCTTCGTCCACGCGGTGTTCCCCTTCCTGTGCGAGCGGACCGGAAGCGCCACCGTGCGCGAGCTCAACTCGGTTCTCGGCAAGAGGGCGGACAAGCCCAATTGGGAGCGGCACCCGATCATCTGAGGGAGACGGTGGGAGGGGGCTCATGCCGAGGATCGAGACGTGGTTCGTCGCGGTGCATGTGGTCGCCTTCGTCGGCTGGGCCGCCCTGTTCGCCTTGCCCTGGATCGGCCGGCGCCGGGCGGTGCTGACGGCGCGATGGGCGGCGGTGCCGCTCTGCCTTCTCTACCTCCTCTTCGGGCTCACCCACCTGAAGGCGATCCCGACCGACTCGGGCTATACTCTGGCGGCCATTGCCCGGGCGTTCGACAAGCCGATCCTGCTCCTTGCGGGCTGGATCCATTATCTGGTGCTCGACCTGTGGGTGGGGAGTTGGGAGGCCGAGCATTCGGGGCGCGCCGGGGTTTCATACGCCCTGCTGCTGCCATGCCTGTTCGCGACGATGATGATCGGGCCGCTGGGCCTGCTCCTGTATCTCGGGGTAGCCGCGTTTCGCCGCAAATCCCGTCGTCCCAGCGAAGGCTGGGACCCCAGCGCGTGAAAGGCGCCGACGCTCTTCACGCGCCGGGACCCCAGCCTTCGCTGGGGTGACGAACTCACCCGTCCGATTGCGGACGAAATTGTCCGGCCTCGGACAGCGGGACATGCCGTTTGTCGAAACGGCGCGCGCGTTCGTCGCCTCTGCCTAGCCGCCCGGCCGTGGCCTGCTTCTTGCAGATCGTTGCGGACGCAGCGTGAAGGGGTGGAGATGGCGAGCAAGTCGGTTTGGGCGGGTCTGGCGATGGCGGCGCTGTTGCTCGGAGGCACCTCGGCGATCGCCGCCCAGGCGCCGGGCGCCGACGGGCGGACCGTTTACGAGGCCGCCTATTTCGCGCAGTTCGCCCCGTCCAACGCGCTTCAGATGGTCCAGCGGGTGCCGGGATTCACTTTGGAGCTCGGCAACCAGGAGGTTCGAGGCTTCGGCCAGGCGGCCGGCAACGTCGTCGTCAACGGCCAGCGGCCGAGCTCGAAGAGCGATACGCTGGAGACGATCCTGGCGCGGATCCCGGCGAGTCGGGTGGCCCGGATCGAGGTCGGGGCGGGCGACCTGTTCGGATCCGAGTTCGCCGGCAAGCCGCAGGTCGTGAACGTCGTCACCACCGCGGCGGGCGGCCTCGCGGGAACCTTCAACGGCCAGGTGAGGCGCACCTATACGGGGCGGGTCGAGCCCGACGTCACCGTCTCGGCGCTGCTCCGGCGGGGCAAGTCGAGCTTCAACGCCTCGGCCGGCTACCAGGCCAATCCGACCACCGAGGAGGGGTTCGACCGGATCACCGCCTTGCCGGGCGGGACCCTGCTCGAATATCGCGAGAAGGTGAACCGGATTTCGGACCGGACGGTCTTCGTCTCGGGCGCGTGGGCGCATAATGGCGGCGACAACCGGACCGCCCACCTCAACTTCCGGGTTTCGCGCAACGGGTTCGACCTCCGGCAGACGAACGATGTCTTCCCGGCCGCCGGACCGATCCGGGACGACCGGCTCACCCAGAATTACGACCGGCGCAATTACGAGCTGGGGGGCGACATCACCCGGCCGCTCTGGGGCGGTGGCCTGAAGCTGATTGGCCTCGCGACCCGGAGGCAGCGGGCCGACGTCGACACCTCGCTGAACCGGGTCCAAAGCGAGGTGATCGGCGGCTTCATCCAGGAGATCGACAATGTCCGCGACGAGCGGGTGCTGCGCCTCGTCTGGAACCGCTCGGACCTCGGCGGCTGGAGCGTCGAGACGGGGGCGGAGGGCGTTCTCAACAGGCTCGACAGCGACGTCGATTTCTTCAAGCTCAGCGCCGGCGGCACCCAGACCCGGATCGACCTTCCGGTCGACCAGGCGGTGGTGGAGGAATATCGCGGCGAGGCCTTCGTCAATGCGGGCAAGGCGCTCTCCAAGACCCTTCGGCTCGACATGGGGCTCACCTATGAGATGTCGCGACTGACCGTCACCGGCGATGCCGAAGCGGAGCGCGTCCTCAAGTTCCTCAAGCCCAAGGCGAGCCTCGACTATTGCGATCCTTCAGGCTGGCGGGCCCAGCTTTCCATCGCTCGAACCGTGGCCCAGCTCAACTTCGACGATTTCATCAGCACCGCCGAGCTCACCAACGACCGGGTCAATGGCGGCAATGCCGACCTCGTGCCTCAGCGCGCCTGGGAGATTCTGGCGACGCTCGAGCAGCCGATCCTCGGCGACGGAGTGGTCAAGGTGCAGGCGGGCTACAACCGGATCTCGCTGGTCCAGGACCGGATACCGACTCCGGAAGGCTTCGACGCGCCCGGCAATCTCGGCGACGGGCGGATGCTGATCCTCAAGAGCACGATCGACGCTCCGCTCGCTAAACTCGGGATCAAGGGCGGGCGGCTGACCGTCAACAGCTCCCTGATCGATACGTCGGTCGAGGATCCCTACACGTTCAGGAAGCGCCAATTCTCCGGCTTCAACCTGTTTTCGGCCGATGCGAGCTTCCGCCAGGACCTCGGCAAATGGGCCTATGGCGCGACCTTCTACTATAACGAGCCGACCTTCTTCTTCCGCCGCAACGAGATCGACCGGCCGTCGGGCAGCCAGCCCTACGTCACGGCTTTCGTCGAATATCGGCCGAGCCCGAAGACGACGGTCACCTTCAGCCTCGACAACGCCACCGACGCGCCGGCCTTCCGCGACCGGACCTTCTTCACCCCGGACCGCCGCAACCCCTTCCCGGACGTGTTCGAGCGCCGGTATCGCAACAAGCACATCATCCCGGCGATCGGGGTGAAGCACAGCTTCGGGTGATCGCGTCGTCCCAGCGAAGGCTGGGACCCCGGCG
>DASVUW010000207.1:0-6082 GCA_036386845.1 Allosphingosinicella sp.
ACGATCGGCCTGCCCCTGTGGTCGCGGGCGGGCTCGAACCGGGCGCGTTCGACGAGCAATGGGCAAGTGGCCGCGTCGAGCGTCGCCGAGCCGCTCGAAGAGGTGATTGAGCAGCTCTCCACTCGTCCCGCAGCGCCGATCAGCAGCAGGAAGCCGACCCGGCCCTCCTCGCCCGCCTGCCAAGCCGCTTCGGGATAATCGGCGGCCGAGAATAAGGTGGCGAGGTCTCCGAGAGGGCGCGTCCGACGTCCGGCGCGCTCCCATTGCGGCGGGGGCGGCGGCGCAATCATCGGCGGCGGTACGACGATCCATGGATGTTTCGCGGTGCGCGCCAGGCAGCCGGGCAGACGCGCCGCGGCCGCCGCGATCCCGGAAAGGTCGACCCTCCCCAGGACCGAGCCGTCGGGCCTGATCACCTCGATCGCGTCCGACGCCGCGATCCGATCTCCCAGACCGGCGCCGCTCAGGAGCCTCAGGCCGTTGGGCGCCGAGTCGCGCCGGTCGAGCTCGAGCCGTTCGCCGCCGCGCAGGCTCACGAGCTTGTAGGGCCCGCCGATCGGCTCCGGCCAGCTGGCGTTGCGGACATCGAGCACGTGAATGCCGCCGGGCCAGCGGGTCGACTCGACCCGGGTGCCGTCGGTATAATTCCGCTTCAGAACGCATTTGTCCGGTCCGTCCGGATCCAACTGCCATTGGCCAACCCACTCCGACGGCGGCGGGCCGGCAGCGGCCGCCGGCGCCTGGCCGAACGCCGCGATCGAGGCGGCGAGGATCCAACCTAGCGCTTTCATTGGTTCAGACTAAGCGAAACCGGAGCCTCAGTCAGCTCAATTCAGGCCGCAGAACTTTCCACCTGCGGCCTCGGCTCCGCAACCGGCTTGGGTTGTATTGGATAGCCGGGACGGTCGGCGCCCAAGCGCCAGGCGGTCCGTGGATTCTGGTTTTCGAACAGACCGGGGAAGCGGAACGCACACGGTGCGGCGGTTCCGCCGTCGGCGGAACTGCTGCGCGCAACCCGCGCCGCCGCCGACCGTTCTTGCCTCCCGGAACAAGGTGAGATCGAGGGGCCCAGTGACTAAGGACGCGAAGGACAATAAGCGAGGCTGCTTCGTGATTGCTGCCCTGGTCGCGCTCCTGGTCGCGGCGCTCGCTTATGCTATCCTGTCGACCGGAGCGGATCCCCGTTCGAACGGCATCGAACCAAGCGGCGCTCCGCCTGCGGCGCCCGCCGGCGCCTCCGGCTCCAGCGCGCACCCCGCCGAGCCCGAAATCTGAGCCCCGGGCTCCTCTCGCCTCTTGCGCGGGCCAATGGCTTGGGCCACGCTGAGGACGTAGCGGGAGGGGGTTATGCGTCATTATCGGGTGAACAAGCTCGCGACGGTCGGCGGCGAGGTCGTCAAGCGCAAGGATATATTGGCGAAGGACGACCGCGAGGCGGTGGCCCGGGTCGAAGCCGATTCCGATTGCCCCATTTGCGACGTCTGGCGCGACGGTAAGAAGGTCGGCTCCATCATCTGAGGTTCGAGCGGCCGGCAAGGCCCGGCGACGGCGCTCCATCGCCCGCAGCAAGGATTTGCGGCCTGCATTGCGCCGCGCCACCGCCAGTGCGACTGGAGGCGCCGTGACGAGCGATCCGAAGCCTTCGGCAATCTTCCTCATGGGCGCGATCGGAGCGGGCAAGACGACGCTCGGGCGGGGGCTGGCCCGCGAGATCGGCGGCGCGCACGTCGAAGGAGACGATCATCAGCAGCCGCCGACCCCCTGGTTCGCCACGTCGCTCTCGACCTGCCGGGACACGCTTCGCGCCGTTCTCGCCATCGTCGCCGCGGACCGGCCGGCGGTCGTCTCCTACCCGCTGCGGTGCCGGGAGTGGATTTTCTATCGGCGGCACCTGGCTGAAGCCGGGATCCAATCCGCCTTCGTATCACTCGCCGCCGGCGAGGAGGCGATTCTGGCACCCGGCCGGGGCAGGATCTTCACCGCCGGAGAACGGCGCCGGATCCTCGAGATGCTCGGCCAGGGCTATGGGGCTCGTCCGTTCGCGGACCTGACCGTCAGGACCGACCGGTGCGGCGCCGAGGACACTCTCGCGCTGCTCATCGGCGACCTCGAGCGAGGCGGCTTCCTCCCGAGCGCCCGCTAGCGCCTCTTCCTCGCCCGGGGCAGCGGTTGCATGACCTTGTCCAGCACGATCCGGGCCGCGCGGCGGCCGATCTGCTCGCCGGCCTCGTTGGAGAAACGATAATGGACTCCGCCGTAGATTCGGGAATCGGACACCTCCCGGGCCCATTCGTCCCAGCTGGGCAGCGCCTGGACCCCGGAGACGGGAATGGCCTGCGACATGACCCTGACGCCGTTCGCCGGCCGGTTGCCCGTCTCGGCGGTCATCACTTCGGCAATCGCGGCCGCGACGGTGCAGTGGCCGCACGGATATTCGGAGAAATTGGGCGTCGGAAGGAGCGGCAGCCAGTTCGCATCGGGCTGAGTGGAGTCGTTGCCGTCATTGGCGCCGTTGCGGATCGCGGTGATCGGCCGCCAGTAATTGTAATGGAGCTTGGCGGCGACCATCGCCTGGGCTGAGTCGTCATACGCCATCTGGTAGACGGCGAACATCCGGGCGTTCTGGACCGCGGTCCGGCCGGGCGCATCCGTTACCTGCCGCATCGACGGCATGGTGTCGAAGGCCTGGCGGTAGCGCGCGACCAGCGTCTGATAGGGCGTGCGTTCCGTGCTCGAGCGTGCTCCGAGGCGGCGAACCTCGTCATAATCGCGCGCCCAGCGTGGGCTGTCCAGGGCGACCGGCGGCGGCGGGCGAAGCGCCGCGGCGCTCAGGATCGCCCAGGGGCGGAACGCGGCCCAGTGCGGCTCGAGCGACGGAAGCGAGGCCCCGATCCATTCGCCGGGCGCGGTCCGCGGACGATAGGGTTCCTGGGTGACGGCGGGATCGACGCCGCCGGCCTGGATCGCTGCGGCCGCCGCTTTCTCGCCGAGGGTTCGGCCGGCCTCGCGGGCGCGCTCGTCCCCGATTCCGGCCATGGCAAGCGCGTAGCTGTCGTCGAGCGCGGCTTTCTGCGCCGGATAATGGTGGACGAGGACCTTGAAGGCGGCCGTCGCCGCCGCGGCGTCCTGCGAAGCCGTCCTATCCGCGGGCTCGAAGCCGAGATAGGACCGGTAGCGCCGGTCGATCGCGTTCAGGGCCTCGAACATGGCGATCGCGGTTCGAGTAGTCGCCCGCGCCTGGTCGGGCGTCTGCCCGGAAGCCTGCGCCGCGAAGTTGAGACGGTTGGCGAGATCCATCCATTCGCACACCGCGTCGGCCGAGGCCGGCTGGGCAAAGGCCAGGGCCGCAACGGCGGCCGCACCCAGATAAGAAGCGCGCATCATCGTCTCTCCTTCTCACATAATCCTTGGCTAATCTGCGTATTGGAGTATTACACAGGCAATACACCTTGGACATGATCCGGGAGGACAAAGGGATGATTGCTGGTTGCATCGACAGAATGCGCCGCGATTCCTGCGGCGGCTGCGAGCGGCGCAACGCCTGCACCGAGCTCTTCCCCTTCACGTTCGGATCTCGCGGCACACGCGCCGCGGGCGCGGCAGAAGCGGCTGCTCGCCGCAGCTCATTTCTCTCGTTCCTCGGCGAAGTGGCGAAGGCGATCGAGAGCAAAGGTTCGCAGCGCCGGGCGCCGCCAAGCCCGTTCCGCTCGGAAGTGGAGCGCCGCCTGGAGCCGCTGCTCGCTTCGGGCGAGGTCGGGATCGAGCGTCTCGCCCGCGATCTGGGTTACAGCCGTCAGACGCTCTACCGCCGGCTAAAGGCCGAAGGCATAACCTACGAGCAGCTACTGGACGGTCTGAGGCGGCGACTGGGCCTGCGCTTCATGCGCGAGGGCCTGTCGGTCAAGGACGCAGCCTACCGCCTCGGCTTCTCGGATCCGGCCGCTTTCTCGCGCGCCTTCAAGCGCTGGACGGGCTCAAGCCCGAGCGGGATGCGGACTCGGCATTGAGGCCCGTCATCCCGGCGAAAGCCGGGACCTCGGGGAGACCCGCCGAGACTTCTTGTCCTGAGGTCCCGGCTTTCGCCGGGATGAGGGGATTAGCCTCGGCCGTCGCGTTCGTCGCGATCGCGGCTGCCCGACCATTTGAACAAGGCGAAGGCCGCCGCGCCCACCGCGGCGGTGACGGCGAGCTTGGTGGCGAGTCCCTTGCGGTTATGCTTCCATTCGGAGCGCATACCCATCTCGGCAGGGATGTTCGGGATCCTGGCTCGGGCGAGATCCTGGACGATGCCCTCGACCATATTAACCCGGTCGGCACCCATCAGCATCAGCCAGTGCGCCCAGTGGGACTCGCTGTACTTGAAGGCGCCGCGACGGAGCATTCCGCTGATGCCGCTCGGCGGGCTGGAGGTACCGAACACCGCCGGCCGGCGCTTGTGCTCGATCGACTGCAGGATCTCGACGTCGGTGCGCTGGATGGGTGGGCGCACCCATTCGCCCGAATGGTCGTCCTTGTCGCGCTCGCGATAGGGATAGGTCGGGTCGTTCTCGGGATCGGCGTCCACTCCCCAGCCGGGGATGGTCGAGGGGTCGAGCGCGAGGCCTTTGGCGGTCGTCGGGGCGTCCATGGTCGGGCTCCTGTCAGGCGGCGTTGGGGACGAGCACCGGCTTGATGCAGCCGTCGAGCTTCGCCGAGAAGATGTGGTAGGCGTCCGAAATGTCCTCGAGCGGCACCCGGTGGGTTATCATGCCCTTGGGATCGAGGTGACCGGCCTTGATATGCTCGATGAGCCTGGGCACCAGCCGCTTCACCGACGCCTGGTTCGCCCGGATCGTCAGCCCCTTGTTCACGATGTTGCCGACCGGGATCATGTTGCCGGTGGGGCCGTAGACCCCGACGATCGAGACGACTCCGCCCTTCTTCACCGAGTTGATCGCCCAGTGGAGCGCGATCGCCGAGCCCGCCTCGAGCTTCAGCTTCTTTCCGAAGAAGGTCTGGAGCGCGTTGCCGGAGGCGTCGTTCCCGACCGCGTCGATGCACACGTCCGCGCCCAGCCCGTCCGTCGTCTTCTTCATGAACAGGACGACGTCGTCGAGCTCCTTGAAGCTGTAGACCTCGGCGGGGCAATAGGTGCGGGCGAATTCGAGCCGGTATTCGAGATGGTCGATGACGATGACCCGGCCTGCGCCGAACAGCCAGGCGCAGCGCGCGGCCATGAGGCCGACCGGGCCGGCGCCGAAGACGCAGACCGTGTCGCCCTTCTTGATTCCGGCCATCTCCGCGGCCTGGTAGCCCGTCGGGACCACGTCGGTGAGGAGCACGGCGTCGTCCGGGTCCATCCAGTCGGGGATCACGGTCGGTCCGAAATCCGCATAGGGAACCCGCACATATTCGGCCTGTCCGCCGTCATAGCCGCCGGCCGTGTGCGAATAGCCGTAGATGGCGCCGACGGCGGTCGCCCCCGGATTGGATTCGTGGCAATTGCCGAACAGGCCCTGCTTGCAGAAATGACACTGGCCGCAGGCGATGTTGAACGGGACCAGCACATGATCCCCCGCCTTCAGATTCTCGACCGCGGAGCCGACGTCCTCGACGATTCCGCAGAATTCGTGGCCGAACGTCTGGCCGACCCGGGTGTCCGGCACCAGCCCGTGATAGAGGTGGAGGTCTGAGCCGCAGATGCACGAGCGGGTCACGCGGACGACCGCATCGCGCGGATGCTCGATCTTCGGCATCGGCTTTTCCTCGAGCCTGACCCGGTAGGGACCCCGGTAATCCATTGCCCGCATTTGGCAGCTCCTCTTTTCGCTTTGGACCCAAGAACATGGGCCCTCAGGGATGGTTCCGGGGCGGCGAGACGAAAAGCCGTCCTGTGCGAAGCCGGATCGTTGCGGCGACGAGTTGAATCGAGGGCCTTTCCAATGGCCCTATCCGGAACCGCCGCGCCTCCACGCGGGTTCAGCCGGCAAGTTTCAACCAAGGAGGCCGTCATGGCTACGAAGACCGAATCCAGGCAAGGCAACAAGTCGCGCTCCAGCGGCGGCAACAACGGCGGCGGCGCGACGAAGCGCGACAGCGAGGG
>DASVUW010000208.1:0-7915 GCA_036386845.1 Allosphingosinicella sp.
GTTTCTCTCCGGCCTCTACAACGGCGAAGTGCGCCCCGTGCTGCTGCCGCTTCAGGACCTTGGCGATTACCTCCCCTCCCGGCGGGTGAGTTTCGGCCAGAACACCGCCGAGCTGGGCGCCGCCGGCGCTTCGCCACGCAGCTTTTTCGGCATGGTTTCGATCAAGGATTACCCGGGCCAAACGGTGGCGGGAATGTTCGACGAGCTGCTTCGTCTGCCGTTCGAGCTCACTCTCTCCCAATCCTTCGGCTTCGTTGAACGGCAGGCGGCGCTTGGCCGGATGAACCTGGCGCTGCGCCGGATGCGCTCGGCCGAGGACGAAGCCGTCAGCCTGCGCGGCGACCTCGCCAATGCCAAGGACGACGTCGCCGCCGGCCGCGCCGCCTTCGGCGAGCACCACATGACCGTCGCGCTTCGCGCCGACACGCCGGCCGCGGTGGATGAAGGCCTTTCGGAAGTGCAGGCGGCGCTTGCCGACTTGGGCATCATCTCGGTGCGTGAGGAGATCGCGCTGGAGCCCGCCTTTTGGGCGCAGTTCCCCGGCAATTTCCGCTACATCGCGCGGCGCGGGCTGATCTCCACCGGCAATTTCGCAGGGCTGGCGAGCGGCCATAATTTCCCGATTGGCCGCGCCGAGGGCAATCACTGGGGCGAGGCGGTGACCTTGCTCGAGACCACCGCGGCCGGCCCTTATTATTTCAACTTCCACCGCGGCGATCTCGGCAACTTCACGGTGATCGGCCCGTCCGGCTCCGGGAAAACGGTGGTGTTGAACTTCCTTCTCGCACAGGCTCGCAAGTTCCGGCCGCGGATCATCTTCTTCGACAAGGATCGCGGCGCCGAGCTGTTCATCCGCGCCATCGGCGGACGCTACGATTTGCTCCGCCCCGGCACGCCATCGGGCCTCAACCCGCTCCAGCTTCCCGACACAGCGGCCAACCGGCAGTTCCTGATCGACTGGGTGGCGCTGCTCGCCGGCGGCGCCGACATCGACGAGATCGCCCGGATAAAGGACGCGATCGACGCCAATTTCGAGCAGCCCGAGGACCATCGCCGGCTCCGCCACCTCGCCGAGCTGTTCCGCGGCGGCCATCGCCCGACCGCGAGCGACCTCTGGTCTCGGCTGCGGCCCTGGTGGGGCGACGGCGAACGCGCCTGGCTGTTCGACAACGCCCGCGACCGGACCGACCTCACCGCCGAATCGGTCGGCTTCGACATGACCCAGATCCTCGACGATCCGGCGCTTCGCACCCCGGCGATGATGTATCTCTTCCACCGGGTCGAGGAACGGCTCGACGGAAGCGCCGCGATCATCGTCGTCGACGAAGGCTGGAAGGCCCTGGACGACGACGTCTTCGTCCGACGGATCAAGGATTGGGAGAAGACGATCCGCAAGCGCAACGGGATCGTCGGCTTCGCCACTCAAAGCGCCCAGGACGCCCTCGAAAGCCGCATTGCGAGCGCGATCGTGGAGCAGGCCGCGACCCAAATCTTCATGGCCAACCCGAAGGCGAGGGCCGAGGATTATGTCGGCGGCTTCGGCCTCACCCCGCACGAATATGAGCTGATCCGGACTCTTCCGGACAATGCCCATTGCTTCCTCATCAAGCACGGCACCGACAGCGTCGTGGCGCGCCTAAACCTGACCGGCGAGCAGGATCTGCTGACCATCCTTTCGGGCCGCGAGCGCACCGTTCGGCTCCTCGACGAGATCCGAGCCCAGACCGGCGACGATCCGGCGGAGTGGATCCCGCGCCTTCTGGAGGTCGCCTGATGAACGGCTGCGCTCCGCTGGCGCCGGGCTCGGGATTTATCCAGTCGATCCTCGCCTTCCTCGACTGCCAAGCCCAGGTCCTCGGCGCTCGCGGATGGCAGGCGCTTGCCGCACCGGGATCGACGCTCAGCCTCGTCCTCATGGGCTTCCTCACCCTTTTCGTGGCGCTGTTCGGTTACCGGCTTCTCCTCGGTCAGGGACCCGACGTTCGGACGGGCGTGGTCGCCTTCGTCAAGATCGGCATCGTCTTCGCGCTCGCGACGAGCTGGGGCGCTTATTCGACCCTCGTCTACGACGTCGTCAACCGCGGCCCGGCCCAGCTGGCCGCCGAGATCGGCACTCCA
Source organism: Allosphingosinicella sp. (assembly GCA_036386845.1). Taxonomy (GTDB): domain Bacteria; phylum Pseudomonadota; class Alphaproteobacteria; order Sphingomonadales; family Sphingomonadaceae; genus Allosphingosinicella. Next base: position 2,119 of record DASVUW010000208.1, read on the forward strand.
AGCCGGCTCCCGGGGACCGGCGGCGACCTGGTGGGCCGGCTCGACGGCGCCGACCGTGCCTTCGTCGCCCTCACCGTTCTCGGCGAAGGACGGCCGCCGCAGCCGGTCGAGGGCAATCAGACGATCGACCTGTCGGGAGTTCCTCCCCAGCCCTATCCCGGCTTCAACACCTACGCGATCGCGGCGTCGCGCATGCTGTTCCTGATCGCGGCGATCGCCGGCCTCGGCGCGGTCCGGCTGACCGCCGGTCTTCTGCTGGCGGTGGGGCCGTTCTTTATTGCCTTTCTTCTGTTTGAGAACACGCGCTCGCTGTTCGAAGGCTGGGTGCGGGTGCTCGCCGGAGTGGCGCTGGGCGCTGTGGGCATCTCGATCGCGCTCGCCGTCGAGCTCGCCCTGATCGAGCCGTGGCTGACCGACCTGCTCGCCCGCCGGACCGCCGACGAATGGCTGCCGGGAATGCCGGTCGAGCTGCTCGTCGTCACTCTCGCCTTCGCGCTGATCGTCCTTGCCATGATCTACGGGTCGGCGAAGATCGCCTTCGCGTTCCGGCTCGCTCCGGCCTGGCAGGCGGTGACGGCCCGGGGCGGCCGCAACCCGGCCCGCGAGGAGCGCGGCTTCGCAGTCCCGGCCGCCGCGCGCGGCGACGCGCCTCCCGCCGAGGCGCGCTCGCGCGCCGCCACCGTCGTCGACGCGGTGGCTGCCACCCAGAGGCGCGAAGGCGCCCACATTGCCCTCGCGGCCACCCGCGACTCCGCTGGCGGAGTGGCCGCCGCTACCGGCGCAGCCGCGTCGGCAGGAGCCGCCTCGGGCGGCCGCGCGTCGCCCGCTTCGCTTGCACCTGCCCCGCTCGGCCAGAGCTTCCGGCGCCGCACCCGCGGCCGGGTCTCGGCCAGCGCGGGCCGCCGGGACACCCGCTCATGAACGAACAGAATCGCGAGGCGCTGGACGCCTATTACAAGGACGCCGCGACCTGGAATCGCGACCGGCTTGAGGCGATGCACAAATCGCAGCGAATGGCCTGGTGGGTCGCGATCGGAGCCGGGACCATCGCCGTGCTCGAAGCCGGAGCGCTGATCCTTCTCACTCCGCTCAAGACGGTAGAGCCCTACACCCTGCTGGTCGACCGGACGACCGGCTACGTCCAGGCCCTGAAGCCGCTGGACGCCGACAAGATCGCTCCGGACGCGGCGCTCACCCAATCCTTCCTCGTCCAATATGTCATCGCTCGCGAAAGCTTCGACATCGACACGGTCAACGTGAACTACAACAAGGTGGCCTCCTGGTCGGCGGAGCAGGCGCGGTCCGGCTATCTGAGCTCGGTCCAGGTCTCCAATCCCCAGAGTCCGTTGATCGTCTATCCGCGGACCACTGTCATCGAGACGAGAGTGAAGAGCGTGTCGCCGCTCGGCCGCAACGTCGCCCTCGTTCGGTTCGACACGATCAGGCGGGATGCCGGCGGCCAGGTGCAGCCGCCGCGTTCCTGGGTCTCGGTGATCCGCTACCGCTTTTCGGGCGAGCCCGCGACGCTGGAGGAAAGGTTCGTCAACCCGCTCGGCTTTCGGGTCCTGCGCTACCGACGCGACCCGGAGACCGCACCGCCGCCGGAAGCCGTGCCGGTCGCGCCGTCGGCCGTTCCGGTCGAAGTCGTGTCGGGCACCTCGACGACGGTGACCACGACCACCACGGCGCCCACGGCCGGGGCGTCGCCGCTCGGCAACGCAGCCGCCGCGGCAGCGCGGGCCGCGCAGGAACGGCGCCGAAACCGCCAGCCGGAGCCCGAGCTTTGAGCCGGTTTCTATTCGCCCTGGCCGCGGCGGCGGTCGCCTCGGCACCGCTCGCCGCCCAGGTTCGGCCGCAGGCGGAGCCCGGCGGCGACCCGCGCATCCAGTCCGTGAGCTACGTCCCCGATCAGGTCGTCCTGCTCGAAGGGGCTCCCGGCTATCAGATCACCCTGGAACTCTCGCCGGACGAGAGGGCCGAGACGATCGCCGTCGGCGACAGCAGCGCCTGGCAGGTGACCGCGAACCGGCGCGGCGACCTGCTGTTCGTCAAGGCCCTTGCCACCGGGGTCCCGACCAACATGACCGTCATCACCAACGTGCGGACCTACAATTTCGATCTTGCGCCGGTCGGCAGCGGCCAGATGGCCTATACGGTCCGCTTCCGCTATCCGCCGCCGGCCGCCGCCGAAGAGGAACTGCCCGAGGACGCCCTGGAGGGCCGCTACCGGCTTGGCGGCGACAAGGCGCTCAGGCCGAGCGAAATCAGCGACGACGGGGTCCACACCTACATCAGATGGCCGCGCGATCGCGCCCTGCCCGCCGTCTATGCAGTCACCGACAGCGGGTCGGAGATGCTCGTCAACGGAATGATGCGCGAGGACGATCTCTTCGTCGTCGACAGTATCCAGAGGAAGCTCGTCTTCCGGATCGACGGCGACGTCGCCACCGCCACCCGGCAAAGGAAGAAGCGCTGATGGCGAGCCGTACTCCCCCGCTCGATCCGCGGATCGCCAACCCTCCCGAGCCCGAATCCCCTTCAGCCGAACAGGACGTTCGCCCGGTCGTCGCACTGCCCCGTTCCGGCCTTCCCACCGCCGTCCTGGTCGCGGGCATGATCGCGGCGGCCGTGATCTTGTTCCTGATCCTCGATTCGAGGCGCCGCGCGCCTGCCGAGCCGGCGGTCGCGGCGAGGGCAAGCGACGTCGCGGGAACGGCCGCGCCACCGCCGCCGCTCTATATCCCGCCCACCGTGCAGGCGGTCCCGGTGACGGTGGCCCCGCCCGCCCCGGCCCCCGCGACGGCCCAGCCGGAGCCGGTCCGGATTCCCACGCCCCAATATATCCCGCAGCCGATCCCCTATACTCCGCCGCAGCCGCAGCCGTTCGTCCAGACCTTCCAGCCGCCGGCGGCCGCGGCGCCGCCGCGCCAGGCCGGCGGCCCGACCCTGGTGCTCGATACGTCGACGGCGCCCCCGTCCGGGGCGTCGGGGCCCGGCGCCTCGGGGCCCGGCGGCCAGGGCGGCCTGTCGGACGCTTTCGCGGGAGACCAGTCCGTCGACCGGGCCCGCTCGGGGATCTTCGCCAACCGAGCCACGACGGTGGCCCAGAGCACGCTCATTCCGGCAGTGCTCGAAACGGCATTCGATTCGAGGCGGCCGGGCTTTGCCCGCGCGATCGTTTCCCGCGACGTGCGCGGTTTCGACGGGACCAGGGTGCTCATTCCGCGCGGCAGCCGACTCACCGGGGAATACAGGTCGGACATCCAGCCCGGGCAGAAAAGGGCCCTGATCAACTGGACCCGCCTGATCCGGCCCGACGGAGTGACGGTCGCGCTGGGTTCGCCCACCGCCGACACGCTCGGCCGCGGCGGCGTGCGCGGCAAGTATAACAGCCATTTCTTCGAGCGGTTCACGGGCGCGATCCTTCAGTCGGCGCTCGATATCGGAGTCAATGTGGCGAGCCGGCAGGCGGCCGGGGGAGTCGTCGTCGCGCTGCCGGGATCGACCCAGAATTTGGGACAGAGCCTGCTCCAGTCGAGCCGGATCGTCCCCACCCTGACCGTCCCCGCCGGGACCAGCATCGCCGTCTTCGTCGCCCGCGATCTGGACTTCAGCAGCTCCGAGCGCCGGAGATGAGCCTCGCTTTGGCCGAGACCCTGCCGGGCGCGCCCGGAGTCTATCTGCGCTCCTTCCTCGCGCCGCTCACCGGAATGCTCGCACGGCCCGACGTCACCGACATCTATGTCAACCGGCCCGGCGAAATCTGGGTCGAGACCACCGGCGGCGGGATCGAGCGGCACGAGGCGCCCGGCCTCGACTCCTCTACGCTGGAGCGTCTCGCGCGCCAGATCGCCGCCTTGTCGCATCAGGGCATCAGCCGCGAGCACCCGCTCCTGTCCGCCACCCTTCCCGACGGGGCCCGGATCCAGATCGTCGCTCCGCCGGCCACTCGGGGCCCGCTGGCCCTCGCGATCCGCAAGCACGTCTCGCCCGAGCTCGAACTGTCGGACTATGTCCAGTCGGGAGCATTCGGCGAAACCCGGGCCAGACAGGGATTCGAGCAGTCGAAGGGGGATCGGGCGCTCGCCGACATGCTCGCGGCGGGCAATATCGGCGGAATGCTCTCGGCTGCCGTCAAGGGGCGCAAGAACATCCTCGTCTCCGGCGGCACATCCACGGGGAAGACCACCTTCCTCAACGCCCTTCTCAAGGAGGTGCCCGCCGAGGAGCGGCTGATCCTCATCGAGGATACGCCCGAGCTTTTCGTCCGGCATGAGAACCATGTCGGCCTCATCGCCGCCCGAAGCGCGCTGGGCGAAGCGCAGGTCGAAACCGACGACCTCGTCGGAGCGTCGCTTCGAATGCGTCCCGACCGGATCATCCTGGGGGAGCTGAGGGGCCGGGAAGCCTATTCGTTCCTTCGGGCGGTCAATACCGGCCATCCGGGATCGATGACGACGGTCCACGCCGACAGCCCCGAGCGCGCCGTCGAGCAGATCGTCCTTCTCGTCCTGCAGGGCGGAACCCAGCTCAACCGGGACGACGTTCGCCACTATGTCAGCCAGACGGTCGACGTCTACGTGCAGCTGACGCGGAGCGGCGGCAAGCGGCGGATCTCCGAGGTCGTCCTGCGCGACTGAAGGCGGAGGGCAAGTTGCCCAAGTCCCGGGAACTCCGCAGCCCCGAGGCGCCCGGCCTCCACCGGCCTCCCGACCCTTCGCGGTCGCCGATCGACAATAGAACAAAAAAAGAACTTCCAAATCGGGAAGTCGCATGTTTTGTGGGGGGTCGCGGCGAATCGGTCGGTGGAGGCGGCCCTTCGCCGGACGGCAGAGGAGAGGAAGAATGACCATCGAGAGCCGTTTGACGGAGGCGGACTGGGCGGAGTTCCGGAAAGCGCGGATCGCCGATCATGTCGCGCTCGGGCTTCCGAAGGAAGCGGCCGCGGCCGCCGCGGAGCGGGCCGAGATCCGGACCCGGGCCCGGCTCGAATGGATGCGGGGCCGGTTCGAGCGGATGACCGAGCTGTGGACCTGGCTGGGCCGCTACTGGGCCGATTTCGCCGACGCCCATCCCGAGATCGACCTCGAGGACCCGGACGATCGCGACCTGCCTTTTCTAATCGACCCGCCGGAGCAGGCGGAGCTGGAAGCGGTCGAGGCCGAGATCGCGGCGGCCCGCGACCGCGACGTCTGGCCGAGGCACTTGTATTTCGACGAGGTGTAGGCCCGATCGATCGCTGCTTCGATCGAGGCGAAGGCGGCCTCCGAATTCCTTTTCTGTCAGGCCGTCATTGCGAGGAGCGAAGCGACGAAGCAATCCAACGGGCCTCCGAAGCTGGGCTGGATTGCTTCGCTTCGCTCGCAATGACGGGGAAGTCGCATTGAGCTGATCGCATCTCAGCCTTCGAACGCCTCCAGTATCGGGCACGGCCCCTTTGTCCCCGCGGCGCAGGCCTTGCTGAGGCGGGTGAGCGCGGACCGGGCCGCTTCGAGCTCCGCGATCTTCGAGTCCAGCGCAGCAAGGCGCTCGCGGGCCAGCGCCCGGACCCTGGCGCGGTCGTGGCCCGAATCGAGGGCGAGCAGCTCGCCGATCTCGTCGAGGGTGAATCCGGCCGCCTGGGCGCGGCGGATGAAGAGCAGCCGGCGGACGTCCGAGGCCGCGTAGCGGCGGACCGAACCGGCCCGGGCGGGCTCGGCGAGAAGTCCGCGGCGCTGGTAATAGCGGATCGTCTCGACCCCGACTCCGCCGGCGGCGGCCAGCCTGGCGATCGTCAATTCGGGCATTGAGGCTCCTC
>DASVUW010000209.1:0-3422 GCA_036386845.1 Allosphingosinicella sp.
GAACGCGTTGATGAGATTAGGATCGGGCGACGCGATGAATAGCCTTGTGGGTCCAATCGGGAGCATCAGGAAGCTCCGAGCGTGCCCCAAGCCGTTGCTTATCATCAATGGGAGATCGCCAGATATGAACCCGAACTCCAGCTTGTCTAGCTGATGGACGCGCCAGTGCATCCAGTTGATGGCTTCGCTCAAGCGCCGACTCCCAATCATGAGCTCGAGGAATCGAGACCACGGAGCGCGCAACTCCCACTCCGGAGGTTTCAGCCGATACTCTTCGATGTAGCTGAGAGCATCTGCAGCCTTGCCGTCCAGGTCTGACATGAAAATCATTTCTAGCGCTTGGCGTTCGATTGGATCCGCCTTGTTCTCATTGGCGTAGAGATTGCGAATCCAGCCAGTGGCGGCAGGAGCCTTGCGCTTCGAAGTAAGGTCGCGACGGGGACGCCGGTATTCGCGCACCAGCCCCTCTGCGTCGGCCCATCGACGCATGAAGAACTCAGGAAGATAGTGGTGCTTCTCGGGGACCGACATGAGGGCCATATAGCCGGCCCCTCAGCCTACGCTAAAAAAGATCGCGGCAAACCCCGTTGCACCTTTGTGCCTTTGTGATCTTTGTGCGAACCAAATCAGCGCAAGCAACTGGCGCCGCCTCCGGAGAATGCCCCCTCCAAACCCGCTTGCCCCACTCCCCCCCTTCCCCTATATCCCCTTCCGTCCAGCGGGCGTAAGCGCCTGCGGAGGCTCAGGATAAGCGCGACGGGAATAGAGGCGAAGACGCCCGCCCGGGCCGCGCTCTTTTTGTTGTCCGACGCTTCGCTCGCGCTTTCGCGCCTCGCAGGACGCCGTTTCGGCATGAGGCCGGAGCGGCAATCAAATTCTGAAGACCGGGGGAGACAACCCCTGGCCGGAATAAAAGCAACGAAGGAATACCAGCTCTATGGCCAGCACGGCGATGCCGACCCGCGACGATTTCGCGAAACTCCTGAACGACACACTCGGCGGCGAGAATGAGGGATTCGAGGGCAAGGTCGTCAAGGGGACCGTGACCGCGATCGAGAACGACATGGCCGTGATCGACGTCGGGCTGAAGTCGGAAGGCCGCGTTAGCCTCCGCGAGTTCGCCGCGCCGGGCCAGAAGGCCGAGATCGCCGTCGGCGACGTCGTCGACGTCTTCGTCGACCGGGTCGAGAACCACCAGGGCGAGGCGATGCTGTCGCGCGACCGGGCCCGCCGCGAGGCCGCCTGGGACAAGCTCGAGACCGAGTTCACCGCCGGCAACCGAGTCGAGGGCATCATCTTCGGCCGGGTCAAGGGCGGCTTCACCGTCGACCTCGGCGGCGCCGTCGCCTTCCTTCCCGGCTCCCAGGTCGACATCCGTCCGGTCCGCGACGTGACGCCTCTGATGGACATCCCGCAGGCCTTCCAGATTTTGAAGATGGACCGCCGCCGCGGCAATATCGTCGTGTCGCGCCGCGCCATCCTCGAGGAAACCCGCGCCGAGCAGCGCTCCGGCCTGATCATGAGCCTCGCCGAGGGCCAGGTCGTCGACGGGGTGGTCAAGAACATCACCGATTACGGCGCCTTCGTCGATCTCGGCGGAATCGACGGCCTGCTCCACGTCACCGACATCAGCTACAAGCGCGTCAACCACCCGTCCGAGGTGATCGGGATCGGCGACACGGTGAAGGTGCAGATCATCCGCATCAACCGCGAGACCCAGCGCATCAGCCTCGGCATGAAGCAGCTTGAAGCGGATCCGTGGGAAGGCGCCGGCGCCAAATATCCGGTCGACGGCGTGTTCAAGGGCCGGGTGACCAACATCACCGAATATGGCGCCTTCGTCGAGCTCGAGCCGGGCATCGAGGGCCTCGTCCACGTCTCCGAGATGAGCTGGACCAAGAAGAACGTCCATCCGGGCAAGATCGTCTCCACCTCGCAGGAGGTGGACGTCTCGGTGCTCGAGGTCGACGAGGAGAAGCGTCGCATTTCGCTCGGCCTCAAGCAGGCGCAGGCCAATCCGTGGGAGGCCTTCGCGGCGTCGCACCCGGTCGGAACCGAGGTCGAGGGCGAGGTCAAGAACGCGACCGAGTTCGGGCTGTTCGTCGGCCTCGACGGCGACGTCGACGGGATGGTCCACATGTCGGACATCGCCTGGGGCGTGACCGGCGAGGAGGCCTTGAACCTTCACCGCAAGGGCGAGATGGTGAAGGCGGTCGTCCTCGACGTCGACGTCGAGAAGGAGCGGATCAGCCTTGGCATGAAGCAGCTCGAGCGCGGCGGGGTCGCCAAGGGCGGGACCTTGGCCGCGGGCGGCGGGGTCAACAAGAACGAGACCGTGACGGTCACCGTTCTCGAGGTCCGCGACGGCGGGCTCGAGGTCCAGGTCGGCGACGACGGGGCGACGGGCTTCATCAAGCGCACCGATCTCGGCCGCGACCGCGACGAGCAGCGGCCCGAGCGCTTCCAGGTGGGGCAGAAGTTCGACGCGATGGTGATCGGCTTCGACCGCTCCAAGAAGCCCAATTTCTCGATCAAGGCCCTCCAGATCTCCGAGGAGAAGCAGGCCGTCGCCCAGTACGGCTCGTCCGACTCGGGCGCATCGCTGGGCGACATCCTCGGCGAAGCCCTGAAAAACAAGGCCAAGGACTAACCGAGCGAAGGGTGGGCCGCGGAGCGGCCCACCCTTCGCTCGGCCGCAGCGTTTTTGCGGCAAGGGCCGAATTTTCCTCGTCTTTTCGCAACCTCAGATATTGCGTTTGGGGCAAAATTGAGTTTTAACTTGGGTTAGCGGTGATGCCTTGGGGGCAAGGCAATATCCGCAATGCCCGTTATTTCTCATGTTGGGGGGAAGCTGTGATCCGTTCCGAGCTCGTGCAGATGCTTTGCGATGATCATCCCGATCTCACCGGCAAGGAGATCGAGCGGGTGGTCGCCGCCTTCTATGATTCCATTACCGAACAGCTCCAGCAGGGCGGCCGGGTCGAGCTTCGCGGCTTCGGCGCCTTCTCCACGCGGGAGCGCGACGCCCGCAAGGGCCGCAACCCGCGCACCGGCGACTCCGTCGACGTCGACGCCAAGCGAGTGCCCTATTTCAAGCCCGGCAAGGAAATGCGCGAGCGGCTGAACGTCTGAGCGCCTTCGCCCCACCACCCGCCGATCCGTCTTCCCCAAGCCGCAAGTCGTCCGCCGAATCTCGGCTTTCGAGGCGAGCCCGGCTGTCCGGAATCGGTCGAAGTGGACGAAGTGGACGCGACTCCGCCTGTTTTCCTTGCCTGAGTTGAACGAAGTGGAGCGGACGCCGCTGCGCCGGCAACTGCGCCGCCCTGCACGGCTGGCATCTTTCGATTTGCGGCCAGAGCGGACAGTTGCGCGGCTCCGCGGTGAACCCTCCGAATGGCGAGCGCCGGGCCGATCCTTGATTG
>DASVUW010000210.1:0-3290 GCA_036386845.1 Allosphingosinicella sp.
CGCGCCGGCGCCGGCCAGCACCGAGTCGCGCGGGCCGACCGTCGCTCCCGCGCCCTCATAATCCCAGTCGGCGACCGAGGCGGAAAGGCCCGCCCCCGCTTCGACCGCGACCTCGGCTCCGAGCGCGATGAACTTCTTCACCGTCTCGGGAGTCGCCGCGACCCTGCGCTCGGCCGGCGCCGTCTCCTTCAGGACCGCGAGCTTCACCTTTTCTCTATTCGCGGATCAGAAGGACGACGATGAAGCCCAGGACCATGGAGATGATCGCGCCCCACTTCATCAGGAAGAGGAAGCCCTCATAGCCCTTCCTGTGGACGACCGCTTCCTTCTCGATCTCGCCTTCCGCCGCCATATTTCCTGTTTCCCTGATCAAAGCCGGCGTCCTTCTAGCGCCGGAGCGGCGGCCGTTGAAGCCCTGATTAAGCCGAACTTTACCTGAGCCCGCTAGAGGCTTTCCCACAAAGCCCATGGGGAGTGAAGATGCGGCCGGACCCGACTCGATGCCTGCTGCTGATCGACGACGAGCCCGCGCAGCGGCGGCTCGTCACCGCCATCGGGGCCCGCGCCGGCTGGTGGGTTCGAGGCGCGCCCGACGTCGACGCCGCGGCCAGGATCCTCACCGAGGCCGACGGACCGCCCGTCGACGCCATCCTCCTCGACCATTGGCTGCCCGGCCCTGACGGAACCGGGGTCATCCAGCAGATCAGGGCGCTCCGCCCCGATCTGCCTTTGCTCGTCATGACCGCCCAGACCTCGGTGGCCGTCGCGGTCGAGGCGATGCGGGCGGGCGCACACGACTTCCTCGTCAAGCCCATCGCCCCCGACAGCCTGCTCGCGGCGCTCAATGCCGCCACCGACCGGCGCCAGCGCGGCGGCGGGGAGCTTCGACCGCTCTCCGAGAAGATTTCCAACCGGCCGCTCGCCTTCGAGGAGATCGTCGGCTCGGCCCCGCCCTTCCGCTCTGCCCTGGCCGTCGCGGCCAAGGCGGCCCGCGCCCGCGTGTCCGTGCTGATCGAGGGCGAGAGCGGGTCGGGCAAGGAAGTGATCGCCCAGGCGATCCACACCGCCTCCCCCCGCGGCCGAAAGCCGATGATCACCGTCAATTGCGGAGCCATCCCCGAGAATCTCGTCGAATCCGTCCTGTTCGGCCACGAGAAGGGCGCCTTCACCGGCGCCTTCGACCGCCATGTCGGCCGCTTCGAGGATGCCGACGGATCGACGCTTTTCCTCGACGAGATAGGCGAGCTCCCGCTCGAGACCCAGGTCAAATTGCTCCGCGCGCTCGAAACCGGCGAGATCCAGCGAATCGGCGGCCGAGCCATCCACATGGTCGACGTCAGGATCATCGCCGCGACGAACCGGCGCCTCGCCGAGGAAGTCGCCCGCGGGCGCTTCAGGGAGGACCTCTATTACCGGCTCAACGTCGTCCATGTGCCGATCCCGCCGCTGAGGGACCGGGCGAGCGACATCCCGCCGCTGTCGCGCCACCTCCTCGCCCGGATCGCCGAGCAGCCGGGCATGCGCCATCTCTCGATCACCGACGACGGCCTCGAAGTGCTGATGCGCTACGGCTGGCCGGGTAACGTCCGGCAGCTCCAGAACGCCCTCTTCCGGGCCGCCGTGCTCTGCGACGGCAATGCTCTCACCGCCGCCGATTTCCCGCAGATCGCGCAGGAATCCACGCTCTCGCGCCGCTCCAGCGACTATCACCGCCCGGCGCTCAACGGCGCCTCCCAGCAGGCGGCCTTGTCCAACGGGCCGGGGATCACCCTCTACGACCCGGACGGCAACCTGCGGCCCCTCGAGGCGATCGAGGCCGACGTCATCCGACTCGCCATCGGCCATTATCGCGGCCGGATGACCGAGGTGGCGCGGCGGCTGGGCATCGGCCGGTCGACGCTGTACAGGAAGCTCGGGGAGCTGGGGATCGGCGACGCGGCCTGACACGTCGCCCCAGCGAAGGCTGGGGCCCCAGCGGGTGAAAGGCGCTGCGTTCTTCACCCGCCGGGACCCCAGCCTTCGCTGGGGTGACGAGCGCTTCGAAGCCCCTTACACTCCCCCAATGCCCGACTTCACCCAAGCCATCGTTCTGATCACCGGAGCCGCCTCCGGCATCGGCGCCGCCACCGCCACCCGGCTCGCCGAGGCCGGCGCCCGAAAGCTCATCCTGATGGACCGGGACGAGGACAAGCTCCGGGACTTCGCCTTCACGCTTCCCTGCGAGCGCCAGATCCGGATCGGCGACGTCGCCGACGAGCAACTGTGGAGCCGCGAGGACTTGACCGGTCTCACCCACGCCGTGGTCAACGCCGGAATCGGCGCGGGCGGTCCGATCGCCGATACCAGCTTCGCCGACTGGCGCCAGGTCATGTCGATCAACCTCGACGGAGCCTTCCTCACCCTCCAGGCGGCGATGAAGGCGATGCGCGACACGGGCGGCTCGATCGTCCTCACCGCTTCGGCGGCCGGCGTGACGGCGGAGCCCGGGATCGCCGCCTACGGCGCATCGAAGGCGGCGGTGATCCACCTTGCCAGGATCGCGGCGAAGGAAGGCGCGCCTCTCGGCATAAGGGTCAATTCGATCGCTCCGGGCGGGGTTGAGACTCCGATCTGGGAGGGGATGCCGGCGTTCGCCGAAATGGCCGAGCGCAAGGGCAGGGATTCGGCCTTCAAGGCGATGGCGGCGGGGACTCCGCTCGCCCGCTTCGCCAAGCCGGAGGAGATAGCGGCGCAGATCGCTTTCCTGCTTTCGGAGGAATCCGCTTTCATGACCGGCGCCTGTCTGGTCAGCGATGGCGGCTATTCGCTTTAGTTTCCTCTCCCTCTAGGGGAGAGGGGTTTTAGCGGGCCCCTAAGTCCGTTTTAACCTCGCACCGTTATGGCATCCGCCATGCGGATACCCTTCTTCCTCCTCCTGCTCGCGATGGCGGCCCCGGCGGCCGGCCAGAGGCTCGACTATCAGCCCGTTTCGGATGAGGAGCTCGCCGCACCTGCACAGCTCGCTTACCAGGCCGTGGACGGCCCGGACCCCGTCGCCGAGGCGGCGGCCCCCGCTTCGAAGCGCAGGAAGTGGTTTCAATGGGGCCTCGTCGACCGGTTCGAATATGCCGCGCAGAGCGGACGTGACGGCTATGCCTGGGATTTCTCCGCCTTGATCGGCGGCGGCCGCCACCGGCTCTGGCTGGGCACGAGCGGCGACGGCCCCGCTTTGGGCGGGCCCGATTATGTCGAATTGAACGCCCTTTACGCCTACCATGTCGGCGGCGCCTGGGACCTCAACGCGGGAGTGC
>DASVUW010000211.1:0-11751 GCA_036386845.1 Allosphingosinicella sp.
AGCGCGCCGCTCTGCTAGCCACATGCATCGAGAAGTACAATGTGAGGGCCCATGGCGTCCGATCCCGCTGCTACCGCCCCGGCCCGGCCCGCCCGCATCGGCGCCTATGCCTGGTACGCCCTGATCGTTCTGGTCATCGTCTACATCGTCAACTTCATCGACCGGCAGATCCTGTCGATCCTGGTCGGCGACATCAAGCGCGACCTCAGCGTCTCCGACGCTCAGATCGGATTCCTCTACGGCACCGCCTTCGCCGTCTTCTACGCTTTGTTCGGGATCCCGCTCGGGCGGCTCGCCGACAGCTGGTACCGCGGCCGCCTGATGGCGATGGGCCTGGCGCTATGGTCGTCGATGACCGCCTTCTCGGGCTTCGCCAACAGCTTCGCCATGCTGGCCACGGCGCGCATCGGCGTGGGCATCGGCGAGGCGAGCGCGTCGCCGGCGGCCTATTCGATGATCTCCGACTGGTTCCCCAAGGAGCGCCGGGCGACCGCTTTGTCCATCTATTCGAGCGGCCTTTATATCGGCGGCGCCTTGAGCCTTCCGATCGGCGGCTTCGTAGTCGCCCGGTGGAACAGCGCTTATCCGGATACCGCCTTGGCCCCGCTCGGCCTCGCCGGCTGGCAGGCCGCCTTCCTCGCCGTCGGCCTTCCCGGCCTGCTCCTCGCCTTGTGGGTGCTCACCCTTCGCGAGCCTCAGCGCGGTGCCTCGGACGGGCTTCCGCAGCCGGTCGTCCGGCCTAACGCCTGGCGCGATTTCGGGCAGGAGCTGATCGCCATATTGCCGCCGCTGACCTTGCTGAGCGTCTCGCGGTACCCGGGCGCCCTTCGCCTCAACCTGATCGCGCTCCTTCTCATCGTAGCTGTCGCCTACGGCCTCTACCGCCTGACCGGGGACGGTCCGCAGTGGAGCGCCTACGGCCTCGGGGTCTATGCCATTTTCTCCTGGGTCCAGTCGCTCAAATTCCGCGACTCGCCCGTCTACCGGCTGATCTGGGGCACTCCGATCATGGTGACCCTGGCCATCGCTTTCGGAAGCATCTCCTTCGTCACCTATGCGACCAGCTTCTGGATGCCCCATTATGTCGAGCAGAATTTCTACGGCGGAGCGCTCGAGCCCGCCCGCTTCATCGGCGGGATGAAGGCCAAGGAGGAGATCGGCTTCATCCTCGGCTGGTCGGGCGCCTTCTCCGCTGCCGCCGGAGTGATCCTCGGCGGCTACCTCTCGGACGTCTGGCGCCAGCGGGACGCTAGGGGCCGGCTCTTCGTCAACATGCTGTCGGTCGTCCTCCCGATCCCCTTCGTGGCCTTCCTTCTGACCACCGACAACCTCGCCGCATTCTACTGGGTGAACCCGATTGCCCATATGCTGGCCTCGGCCTGGGTCGGAGCCGCCGTCGCGACCCTCCAGGACCTCGTCATCCCCCGAATGCGCGCCACCGCGGGCGCGACTTACATATTGGGCACGACCATGGTCGGGCTGGCGCTCGGCCCCTATTATGCGGGCAAGATGTCGGTGGTGAGCGGCGACCTCGCGACCGGCATCTTCGCGCTCTACGTCGTGCCCCCCTTCACCCTGATCGCGCTTTGGATCGCGTCACGCCGAATCGCCGAACTGGAAGCGACCAAGGTCGACCGGGCCAGGGAGGCGGGGGAGAAGATCTGAACTTGCCTCCCCATCGCCAGATGGGGAGGGGGACCACCCGAAGGGTGGTGGAGGGGTAGAAGGCGCAGGCCGCCCCCGTCTCACGCTGCAATCGCGGAAGGCAGCGCCAGCTTACCCCTCCACCCGCATGGTCCCCCTCCCCCCGCTGCGCGCGGGGAGGCAGACTAACCCAGCACCCCGCAGGCGATCCTCGCTCCGCTCTTGCCCGAGGGATCCGTCCGGAAGTCGTCGGGCGAAGCGTGGATCACCACCGCCGCTCCGTCGCCGTCGATGAGCGCCGTTGGAAGCATCCCCGACAGCTGGGCATTGGGGATCGTATATTCGAAGCTGCCTCTTCCGTCGGTCCCGACGAGGAGGTTGGGCAGGTCGCCCAGGTGCATCCCCTTGGGGTTATCCTTGCCGTGCATCTGGCGGGTGGGATTCCAGTGCGGTCCGGCCGACTCGAATCCGGGCCCATCGCAGCGGCCGGTGACGTGGAGATGCGCGCCATAGGCGCCGGCGCTGATCCCGACCGCCTCGATCCTCACCCTCAGGCTGTCGCCCGACGTCTCGGCGGTGGCCCTCGCAAGGATTTGCCCCTGCGCATCGCGAAGGTCCGCTGCGAGCCGCGGAGGGCCGATCGTCGAGACCGCCGCCGGCGGTCCGGCGTCCCCGGCGGCGGCGACGCCGTCATCGGCGCCGTTTTCCGTGGCGCAGGCGGCGAGCGCCAGCACTGACAAGCCCGTGATTAACCCTGTGGCGACCCTCATCGTCATTCTCCTCTTCGCGGAGTGAACGATCCGGCGTCTCCGCGGTTGCCCGGGTCCGCAGCTTGCGGCAACGGTCCGCGAGCTTCCGCGTGACGACCGATTTAGGGAGTGCCTGTTGACCGGTCGGCGTCCGACCTACGTCATGCATCCCGCCGTCGACGGCGAACCCGGCGGCCCCAGGGGTCAGGAATTGAACGCAACGACGCAACGAGTCCGAGAACGCGGACACGTATCGGAAAATGTCGACGCCTGAGGATTCACGACGCCATATCAGGCCTCGGCGTCGTGGCGTCGTCGCGTCGTCGCGTTCCAAATTTGAAATGTGCGGAGCTCGACGGCGACGCGGTCGCCTGAAGCGAACAGGCGGATGGGACCGGTCCCGGGCCGGCCCGCCGGCTAACTCTCGCGATGCGCGGCATCCAAAAAGAAAGGAGCCGGCCCGAAAGCCGACTCCCTCCTTATTGCTTGGCGTTGCGCCGCCGGAGCGGCGAACCCCCTTCTTACCAGCCGGAGCCGGGTCCGAAGGTGATCTCCACGCGCCGGTTCTGCGGCTCGCGGACACCGTCCTGGGTCTCGACCAGCGGCCGGCTCTCGCCGAACGCTTCCGTGGTCATGACGCCGTCGGGGATCCCGCGTCCGGCCAGGTACGAACGGACGTTCGCGGCACGACGCTGCGAGAGACCGACGTTGTACTGGTCCGAACCCGACTTGTCGGCGTGACCGGCGATCATCACCTGGGCCTGGCCGCAGGTCTGATAAGCCGAAGCCGCGTTGTCGAGAATGGCCGAAGCCTGCGGAGTGATCTCGTCGCGATCCCAGTCGAAGAAGACCATGAACGGACCCGCGACGCACGCCGGCTTCACCGGCTCCGGAGTCGGCTCGACCGGCGGCGGAACCGGGGTCGGCTCCGGCGGGACCGGGACCGGCTCGGGAATGGGCTCAGCGCCACCGAAGTTGAAGGTCAGGCCGCCGAGAAGGCTGTGCGACCGGAACCGGTGCTCGGTCGCGGCGCCGTTGAAAGCGGTCATCCGGACCTTATCGGCGTTGAAGAAGCGATACTTCAACGTCACGTCGATATTGTCGCTGACCGCCTGGCGAACGCCGGCGAAGACCTGCCAGGCCAGACCCGAATCGGAGCCGTCCAGGAAGGGAGTCGCATTGGCGAAGTTGCGGTAGTTGTTCGCCTTGACCCGCGCCATGCCGACACCGCCGCCGACGAAGCCGGAAAGTCCGTCGTCGTCGCCGAAGTCCAGCATACCGTTGATCATGAAGCTCATTGCGCTGGTGTTGCCACCGGCGTCGCGGCCTGGCGCGAAGATGATGCCTTCCAGAGGAAGCCTGATCGTCGTCTGGTAAGTGTCGAGGTCGGCCTTCTTGTAGGCAGCCTCGGCTTCGAGCCGGAACGCGCCGAAATCGTAACCCACGAAGATGCCGCCGTCATAACCATAATTATGGTTGATGGTGATGGCATTGCTCGTGGCACCGACGTCGACATCCATATCTTCGACGATCATCGCACCAAATTCGCCGCCAATGTACATCGCGCCATCGCGCGCAAAGGCTGGTGTGGCGAGCAGGGTGGATGAAAGCGCCATAGCGATGGCGAGCTTCCGCATAAACTTTCCCCTTTCTTCTTGCGTCCCTATGGGAACGACCATGAACTCAATACGGTAAGCGGAGTTTTCGCGCAAGCACGCTTATCCCCACAAATGTTGCCGAAATGCCTCAGTAAGTCGCTTTGGCGAATCGTTGAGGCCCCTCGTCAGACGGCCGGCAAACGACCCTCTGCTCCCTTGGTTTCATGCTCGCAAGGGGAATGGTCACTCAATCAGTCCGTGTGACATTAAAGCCGCAGTCAGTGCATTGATGGCGGCCCTCGCTTCCGCGTCGATTATCGTTCCGCCAGAAGGACTTGCCACTGCCGGCTGGCGCGGCCCGACGACTCTGACGCCGTTGACCGTAAGGCCGGTGCAGGCGACCTCGCCGGTTCGCCATTGGGAACCGTCCCAGATCAAAGGCACCGCCGCGGCCTTGTTCCAGGCGCTTGTCCCCGGCGACGGATCGAGAAAGCGCCAGCCGCTTGTCGTCCACATCGCCAGCCTGTTGTCGAAGCCGCTCCAGTCGCCCGCGCCGCCGGGAGCCACGATCCAGCATTGGCCCGGCGCCGGACCGGACGGCGGGACGGCCGCCGGCGGCCCCTCCACCGCCGGGTGGAGCGCAAGGTCGATCCGGGCCAGGGCCTCGTTATGGAAAAGCTCCTTCTGCGCCTGGCCGGGTAGGATGAAGGGCAAGGCGAAGCGCGGAGTCGTATCGGCCATGTTGGGTCTCCTCAATCTGTGATCAGGGATGCGGGCCTCGACGGCGCGGAGGCTCCGAGCTGGACCACCTCCACGATGAGGGGTCCGGTGAGCCCGTCGGCTGCCTGGTCGGCGGCGGAGTAGACGAAGTCCGGCGCCGCGACCGTCACGCTCGTCGACGAGCCGCCGCCGGACAAGGTCACCCGATAGCGCTCCGACTCCTCGCCGAGCGGCGTGTCGCTTCCGCTCAGCCAGACCCAGCCGGAGCGGCTGCGCCTGACCCAGGTCAGCGACAGGTCGCCGTTGGCCAGCCTGTCCGCGCGCAAATGCACCGGCGCCGGCGGCCGCATCGCCTCGCCCGTCACGGTCCGGGCCGCCAGCACCCCGTCGGGATCGCCCAGGCCATGGGCCAGCAGCCGCACCTCTCCTTCCAGCGAGGCGAGCGGAGCCTCGACGACGGCGAGGCTCTCGGACTCGATAAGCACGAACGGTTCGCCCGGCGAATGCAGGCCGGCGGCCCATTCCGTCCCCCGCCGCCCGCGCAGCAGCCGCGAGAGCCGGAAGCGCCGCTCGCCGAGCGGCTCGGCCTGGCCGAACTGGATCAGCTCCTCGCCGAGCAGCGCGAGATTGGCGCCGTCGGCAAGCGCGGAATCGCTTCGGCTCTCGATCCACATCGCCTCGTTCAGAAGCTCGACCTCCACTCGGCCGCGCTCGTCGATCAGGGCGGATCCCGCGACCGACGGCACTTCCAGCGCGGTGCCCAGGACGGCCGGCGGAGCCGTGGCTCCGGCCGCGGCCCACGTCGACCCGCCGTCGAAGCTCGCGATCAGCTCCGCCCGGCGCCAGCCCGGCCCGCCCCCGGCGGCGGCGACCAGCAGCCGGGGCCGCCCGGGCAGCTCTTCCGAAAGAAGGGGCAGATCGAGCAGGCGAAGCGACGTCGGGCCGTGGACGAAGTCCGGCTGGTCGATCGGGCGGCCCGGATTCGCCTGTGCGGCGGCCACAGGCGCGGCGCCGGGCACTCCCGTCAGCTCCAGTGTAAGCACCATCCGGTCAAGCGTCCAGCGCGAGATCCTCCAGCGGCCGGGGCGGCCTTCGACACGGACATGGCGTCCGGCCCAAAGTCCCAGACGGGACCAGCCCAGGTGCAGCTTGGCAGAGCGCCGGGCCGCCCACAGCCTCTCGATCCGATCCGCCGCGAGGGCCTTCGCCGTCGCGGCATTGAGCGAGGCGGCGACGGCGCGCCTGTCGCTGATCAAGGCGGAGCCTGGACGGCTCGCCCGCTGGAGCCCCATCTGATAATCGAGCGCCGGGTCGTAATAAGCCAGCGTCGTCTCGACGGGCACGGAATCGCCGCTCCGCCTCGACCATTCGCTCCGCCCTCCCGCGCCCGAGGCGGAAGCGCCGAGCTCGCTTTCCTCGACCTGCGCCGGGAGGCCATCGCCTCCCCCGAGCGCCAGAACTTCGCCGTCGTCGATCAGCGACAGCGGTTCCAGCTCGGCGAGCGTGGCGATCGCGGCCCGGACGCTGTCCCCGCCGGCCGCATAGCCGGCCAGGATGGTCGAGGCCCCCGTCGCCGGCAGGCCGCCGAGCTCCGCTGCAACGGCCCTCAGGCTCAAAGCGCCTATATCCGCCTCCACCTCGAACGTGAGCGACGGGATCCGGTTGCCGTAATCGGCGAGCTGGAAGTCCTCGAACACGGCATAGGCCAGCCCTCGGTAGGCGGGCGTCCCGGCAGCGCCCTCGACCGCCGCGATCAGCGGGTCGACGTTCTGGTCCTCGGTGCCGAGGTGGAGCCGGTAGCCGGTCGCCGTCTTGAAGTCCCCCGCGGCGCCGCGGAGCAGCTTGCCGTCCGCCCAAATCCGCCGAACCGCGAGGATGGGGCGCCCGGACAGGGCGACCGCGAAATTCGCCGAATAGCTGTAATTGACAGTCTTGGGCTGGCCCTTGCCCCCGCCGCTCTTGGACCTCTCCTCCCTGAGATCGGTCGCCCAGATCACCGTTCCGGCGACCCGCATCGTCCCGAACAGCTTCGGGATCTGGCTTCCGTAGCTCGACGTCTGGACCGCGAGCTCGCCGAGCCTGGGCCCCTGGCGCGGCTTGGGCGCGAACAGCCGGCCGTCGATCTGCTGGCCGATGACGGCGCCGATGGCGCCCCCGATCGGGCCCCCGATCGCCGACCCGACCGTGGTGAGCACGAGGGTCGCCATCAGCCTTGCTCCTCCGCCAGCCGCCAGGCGCTCTCGATCGTCCAGGGGATGGGGTAAGGCCGCTGCACAACGCGTCGAAGTGCCGCGTCGGCATGGACGAAGCCGTCGGGCGTGATGACGACGATATGGAATTGCGCCGGTCCCGTCTGGCAGACGGCGATGTCTCCGAGCTCCACGGCATTGCCGGGAACCGGCCGGCAGCCGAGGTCGCAAAGCCGGTGCTCGATCTCCGCCAGCGCCTGGCCGCGCAAGCTATAATCTCTGGGCACAAGTTCGTTCGGAATGCCGCAGGCCAGCGCCGCGGCGCCGACGCAGTCAAGGCCGTCCCTCGGGTTACGGCCCTGCGGCCGGAAGCGCGTACCCACGAGGGCGCAGGCTCGCGCCGCAATATCCACGCCTTTCATTTCTCATGCTCCCGGATAACGAGTCAGAAGGTCCATCCCGGGCAGATGCGGCTCGCCCCGGAAATTCTCGGCATTGGCGAAGCGCGCCCGGCATGTGGCGAAGCTCTTGTCGCAACCCTCGCGGATCTCGACCAGGTCGCCCGCCAGGATCGCGAAGGGCGGCGGCTCCTGGAGGTGCAGCTGAACCCCCTCCGAGGCGACGATCGCGCTTTCGAGGCCGCTATTCGCGCCTCCGATCCAGCGCAGTCTTCCAAACGCATAGGCCCCGGGCCCGCCCGGCGCCTCGGCAACGGTCACGAAGTCCTCCTCCGCAGCCGTCACCCGAGTCACGCGAACCCGTCCCGCCATATCGACCCGGCACCGCCGGTCGCCCAGCTCGGCCCGGCACTCCGGCGAGGTCTGCTCCGCCACCGCCCGCTCGAGGAGGGCCGCCGCCCCGCGCAGCTCGGCCTCGAATCCGTTCGCCTTCACCGTCACGTCGCCGATCTCGCCTCGGGCCAGGTTCAGCCGCCCGCCGCCGGGATCCTCCCAGTCGACCAGGAACAGCGACACGGCCGCCCGGTCCCAGCGCCCGGCCGCGAGGTCCGCCTCGCCGATCGAATCGCTGGTCAGGGCCCCGCTCACGTCGAGGGTGGAGGCGTCGAAATCGTCCGAGACCGACACTGCCGAAGGAAGCATCCCCGGCGCCGAACGATAGACCAGCCCCGCTATGACAAGGTCGCGGTCGTGGCTGGTGAATCCCAGGCACACCCCGTCCCGCCGCTCGACCCGCCAGCAAAAGGCGAGCGTCGTCAGCGCCCGCTCGATGAAGGAAGGCATGGTGTTGCTCCTTTGATTTAAATCCTCCCCCGGATTTCCGGGGGAGGAATTAGGCCTCACCCCTCCCGCACCTCGATCAACGGCACCGACGCTATCTCCCCCGCCTCGAACGTCGCCCGGCTCACGGCGAGCCGGTCCTCCGCGAAGCGCACCGGCACATCGAACCTGTACCCCGCCTCGATCGCCGCGCCCGGCGCCGGCGCCTCCTCGAAGCTCAGCATCCCGAGCGGCCCAAGAATCCACCCGCTGACCCGCTCGACGCCGCCGACGGACACCCGCACCGACCCCGCCACCGGCCGGGTGATTCGTCGCGCCTGGCCTTCATAATTCTTCACCAACGCGAACCCGGTCCGCACCCCGTCTCCCGTCCCGAGCGCCTGGTCGGCGGCGCCCGGCGTTCCGGTCATCCCGTTCGAGCTGTTGTCGAACGGATCCTCGAACCGGAAGGCCTGCGCCGCGCCCCGTCGCGCCCGGAAGAAGGCGAGAAGGGCGTGCAAATCCTTCTCCCCGCGCACCCCCGGCCCCGCATCGAAGCGAAGCCGGGCGTCCGCCCAGTCGCTGTTCCTCTGCTCCCCTCCGCCGGCCCCGGTCACCACCGCAGTCGAGAAACAGGGCTCGACGCTCGCCTCTCGTCCCAGCGCCACCGGAAAGCGCACATCTTCATATGCCTCCACGTCCCCGTCTCCCGAATCGAACCAGGTGAATCCGTCTCGAAGCACCTGCGGCAGCGCCCAGACGAACACCTCGCCTGCACCGCGCCGCCGCGCCGCCTCGATCGCCGCGGCAATGGCGTGCCATTGCGCCTTGTCCTCGGCCGCCAGCACGAAGCCCGCGAAATAATGCTGTCGGTCCGGAGGATAGCCGAGCCTCGCCTGGGCCGCGGCGACCCCTCGAGCGCTGGCGCCTTCATTGCCTGAGGTCACCCAGTCGTAATCCTCCAGCTGAAGCACGTCGAAGGCCGGGCTTTCCCAGCCGGCCGGAAGGTTGGCGAGCCTGAGGTCCGGCGCTCCAAGCACGGTCGGCAGATAGGCCAGAAGCAGGGTCTCGGCGTCGGGCGCCACCGCCCGCACCGCGGCCGTCAGAGCCGCCGTGCTTTCCGCAAGCATTGCTCCGGCGGACTCGAGCGTTGCCCGCTGCGCGTCGCTGAGAGAGGCTCCAACGTCCGGTATCGAAACCGGCGCAAGCAGGCCTACGGCGGCTCCATCGTAAATGCAGATCCGCCCGTCGGCCGTGACCCACCACCAGGGCTCGCCGACCTGGAACCGCATCCTCAGCCCCGCCGCGACCGCGATCCCCGCGAACGCCTGGGCGACCAGCCGCAGATAATACATCGCACCGCCATGGGCCGGCGACAGCAGGGTCGAGGGCGGCGACCAGCCGGTCAGCGCCGGCGATCCGTCCTGCGCCCTCTGCTTCCAGTCCCCCCAGACATGCTGGTCGAGCAGCTCGTAGGACAGCGACCAGATGAGCTCGAACCCGAGCGCCTTGGCCCGAGCCGTAAAGTCGGAATGCCACGCGGCGCACGGCGCGTTCAGCACCCCTCCCGCGAGGCTGATATAATATCCGCCGCTATTCGCCTCGAGCCGGAAATAATGGCTCATCCCGACATAATGGTTGATCGGCCCGCGATAGCCGAGCTGAAGGATGTTCCTCAGCACCCGGGCCGGGGTCAGGTGATAGAGGTCGTCATAGCCGGTCGCCATCCGAAGCCGGTGCTCCGGCACCAGCGTGTCTCCCGACCCGAGCACCGATCCGGCGCCGTCGCAGGCGATCTGGCTCATTTCCGCCCAGCCCTGGGCCGGAGCGGCGAGCGGCGAGTCCGCCTTCGTGTAGCCCGGAGCCACGAGGGAGACGAACATCCGGTCCACGTCCCCGGCCCAGACCGGGTCTTCGCCGTCCCAGCCCCCGCCGAGCGTTGCGAAATCGAGCTCGACCAGCGCATCCTCCGGGGTGCCCTGCGCGTAGTTCCAGAGCCGGACGAACCAGCTGCGCGCCGCTCCCGCGGAATCCCGCCCTTCGATCGTCAGGGTCGGCCCCTCCACCGCGTCGAGCCCCCTGATCCCCCCGCTCCGCCACCGGAAGCGAAACACGCACCCGCGAAAGTCCCGGCTCGTCTCATAGGCGAGCAGGGGATGGTCGAACCGGTCCTCGGCCTCCCAGATCAGGCCGGCGAGATCGTCCGCCTTGTAGAAGACGCAGTCCACCCGAAGCGAATCCGGGCCCGTCGTCACCACCGAAGCCATCATCGGCCGCGGGAAATTGACGCTCCACAGGCCCGCATCGAACCGCTTCACGAACCCCATCTGCCTCGCCGCCCCCGGCGGCGCCAGCCAGTGTCCCATGACGTTCCTCCCGCACTTGACCGTCACCCCAGCGAAGGCTGGGGTCCCGGCGGGTGAAGATCACCGTGCCTTCACCCCCCGGGGCCCCAGCCTTCGCTGGGGCGACGAACCCTCAATCCTGCACCCGCATCAGCGCCTGCTTCACCGCCCGCGCCACCTGCCGGCTCGACCGGGCCAGCGCCTGCGGCGCCTCCCGGGCCGGTGCGCTGACCGAGATGCTCATCCTGATCTCGCGAACCGAGCCGCCTCCGGCTTCCACCCGCCCGCTGGACGTGGGGACGAAAAGCTCGGGCCCGCGCTCGCCGACCATATAGGGCCGCCCCGGAGCCACCGGCCCGCCCGTCGCGCGCCCGGGCGCTCCGAGCAGCGCACCGAGCAGCTGCGCTCCGGCCGAGAGCAGCCCGCCTTTGCCGCCGCCGCCGCCGCCCGCCGCCGCCTGGATACCGGCCCGGATCGCCGCCGCCGCGATCTCGGCCATCGCCGCCAGCGCCACCCGCTTCAGATCCTCGAACCCGAACTTGCCCGTCCGGACCGCTCGGATGAGCGCATTCTCCAGAACACGCCCGGCCCGCTCCAGCCCGTCCGCCAGCGGCCCTTCCAGCTGCCCCTTCATCTCCGCGACATCCCTGGCGAACGCCCCCGTATCGGCGCGGACGCTCACCACCAGCCGCTCGATCTCTTCATCCATTTTTGCCTCCCCATCGGCAGATGGGGAGGGGGACCATCCGAAGGATGGTGGAGGGGTACCCGCCCCGATCTGTGAATATCTAATCCGGGAACCGCTGCATCAGCCGCTCCAGGTCGGAGCGAGACGCCGCTTCGGGTTCCCGCCCCATCATCGCCCCCAGCACCGCCTCCAGCTCCGCCGGAGTCGCCCGCCAGAACTCCCCCGGCCGCCACCCGAGCAACGCCCCCGCCAGCCCCGCCAGCCGCGAGGCGCTTTCGCTAAACCTCGCCACGGCCCTGCAATATCTGCCCGAGCAGCACCTTCAGCGCAGGCGTGACCCCCGCCAGCCCGCGCTCGACCACCGCCGCGCCCACCGCCTCCCGGGTCAGACCTTCCGGCCGCCCATCGACGCAATGCCAGAACAGCCCAGCAATCTCGGCGATCCTGAGCCCGCCCGCCGCCGCCCGCTCGACGAGCGCGAAGAGAGGCCCGAGCTCCTCCTCGGCGGCGACCAGCGCCTCGAAGCTCGGCCGAAGCTTCAGCGCCGCGCCGCCCACCGTCAGGGCGGCCTCCCCGCGCGCCGGATTCGCCCCGGCGCTCA
>DASVUW010000212.1:0-5675 GCA_036386845.1 Allosphingosinicella sp.
TTGAAGGCGCCGAGCCGGTCCGCCGGCATGTCCTTCGCAGCCGGCAGCGCAAGGACGAAGATTGCGAGCAGGATCGAGAAAATCAGCGGCGCGAAGCCGATCAGGACCAGCCGGTTCGCGGTCTCGCGGCCGAACAGCTCGGCAACCGCGCTCGACGCAACGACCAGGAGCAGGAAGGCGAAGATTCCGGCTTCGACCCCCAGCGGCCCGAGCGCGACCTGCTTGTTGGCTAGGACGCCCGCGATGCAGACCATCCCGCCATAGAAGATCGAGTAGGCGAAGAGGGAGCGGGGAATGGCGCCGCCGGGAGTGGAGGCGGAGGCGGCGGCGGCGGCTGGGACTTCGGTGGTCATGGCTGGGTGCGTAACCGGTTTGAGGCGGAGCGTCGATGCCCGATCTAATCCTCCCTGCCGCGAAGCGGCGGGGAGGGGGACCACCCGAAGGGTGGTGGAGGGGTAGATAGCAATGAAGCCGTCGGGTTCCCGCGCGATCCTCCCAAGACCGCACCATTACCCCTCCACCAGGCTTCGCCTGGTCCCCCTCCCCATCTGGCGATGGGGAGGATTAAAAAAGGCTTCCCGTCTGCTCTCCTTCCCGCCATCAGTGCGCCGTGACCGAAACCCGCCTGGACGTCCTCGCCATCGGCGACGCGATCGTGGACGTCATCGCCCATGTCGACGAGCGCTTCCTGGTCGAGGAAGCCCTCGTCAAAGGCTCGATGCAGGTGCTCGATGCCGAGGGCGCCCGGCGGCTCTACTCGAAAATGCCCCAGGCCAGGGAGACGAGCGGAGGCTCGGCCGCGAACACCATGGCCGGGGTGGCGGCGCTCGGCGGCCGGGCCGGCTTCGTCGGACAGATCGCCGACGACCAGCTCGGCGACATCTTCGCCCACGATATCAGGGCCCTGGGGGTCGAATTTCGCACTCCGGCACTGAAAGGCGGGCTTCCCACGGGCCGCTGCCTGATCGTCGTCACTCCGGACGCCCAGCGGACGATGAACACCTTCCGCGGCGCCGCCCATGAGCTGACCGTCCACGCCCTCGACCCCGAGCAGATCAGGGGCGCCGCGATCCTCTATCTCGAAGCGTATCTCTGGCGGTCCAAAGGCCCGCGGGCGGCGATGGAGGAGGCGATGCGGATCGCCCATGAAGCGGGGCGCAAGGTCGCCTTCACCTTGTCGGACATCGCCTGCATCGCGCCGCACCGGGCCGAGATGATGGCGATGATCGAGGGCGGGGCCATCGATCTCCTGTTCGCCAACGAGAACGAGATATGCAAGCTCGCGGACCTCGCCGACCGCGAGCCGGCGATCGCGGCGATCCAGGACAAGGTCCCTCTCGTCGTCGTCACCTGCGGGGAGGAGGGCGCGGTCGCCGTCGAGCGCGGCCGGCGGGTCGAGGTGCCGATCGCCAGGATCGGGCGCGGGGTGGTCGACACGACGGGGGCCGGCGACCTGTTCGCCGCGGGCTTCCTGGTCGGCCAGGCGCAGGGCCGGGACCTGGAGCAATCGCTCCGGATCGGCTCGGTCGCCGCGGCGGAGGTCATCTCCCACGTCGGGGCACGCCCGGAAGCAGGGCTCAGGGAACTGGTGGAAAGCCTGTGAAGCGGGTGACGCGCTATAATCCCTCTCCCCTGCGGGGAGAGGGTAGGGTGAGGGGGCTCGGCCGCGACGGACAACCTCGGATTCAGAGCCCCCTCACCCCAGCCCTCTCCCCTCAGGGGAGAGGGGGAATGCTGTCATGAAGCGCCTCGCCGTCTATTGCGGCTCCTCCATGGGTGCCGATCCGCGGTTCGCCGATGTCGCGAGGAATCTCGGTCGGGAAATGGCCCGGCGCGGCATCGACCTCGTCTATGGCGGCGGTCATCGCGGGCTGATGGGGGTCGTCGCCGACTCTGTGCTTGCGGGCGGAGGCAAGGCTTTCGGGGTGATCCCTCAGGCGCTGGTCGACCTGGAGGTCGCTCATACGGGGCTGACCGAGCTTCATACCGTGATCTCGATGCACGAGCGCAAGGCCAAGATGACCGAGCTCACCGACGGCTTCATCGCCATCCCCGGCGGGATCGGCACCCTCGACGAGCTGTTCGAAGCCTGGACCTGGAACGCGCTCGGCTATCATTCGAAGCCCTTTTGCCTCCTCAACGTGGCGGGCTTCTGGGACCGGATGATCGAGTTCCTCGACCACGTCACCGAGAGCGGGTTCATGTCCGCCGAGCGGCGCTCCCAGCTACTCGTCGCAAGCGAGATCGGCGAAGCCATCGAAAAGCTGGACGCGGCCGAAAAAGCCGCCGAAACCAGGATGGTCTGGTAAGGGGCCAACGGGGGAAAGAAGAATGTACGACGTGCAGCGCATCCTGCTCGGGCTTGCCGGGATCGCGACGATCCTCCTCGTCGCCTTCCTCCTGTCGTCCAACAGACGGGCCATCCGACTTCGGGTCGTCGGTGCGGCTTTCGCGCTCCAGGCAGGCATTGCGGCGCTGGTGCTCGCGACGAGCGGCGGGGTCCGAGTCCTCGACGTGCTCTCGAACGGAGTGTCGAACCTGCTGGGCTACGCCAACAAGGGTACCGAATTCCTGTTCGGGCCGGCGGCCAGCAATCCACTCGCCAACACTTTCGCCATTGCCGCCCTGCCGGTGATCGTCTTCTTCGCCGCCCTGGTGGCGATCCTCTACTATCTCGGGATCATGCAGCGGATCGTCCGCTGGGTCGGCGGGGCGATCGGGTGGTTGACCGGGATCAGCCGAGTCGAGTCTCTGGGTTCCGCGGCGAACATCTTCGTTGGCCAGTCCGAATCGCCGCTTGTCGTGCGGCCCTACCTCGCCGCGCTTCCACCCTCCCAGCTCTTCACGCTGATGGTCGTCGGAATGGCCGGAGTGGCGGGCACGATCCTCGCCGCTTATGCGAGCCTGCTCGGCAAGGACTTCCTGCCCTATCTTCTCGCTGCCGCCTTCATGTCCGCGCCGGGCGGGATCCTGATGGCGAAGATCATTATGCCCGACGAGCCGCGAAAGGACGAGCTTCCGCTCGAGGACGGGACCGCGCCGGCCACCGACGACAAGATCGACGTGGCCGAGACGTTCGAGGAAGGCGAGCAGCCGGCCAACATCATCATGGCGGCGGCGCAAGGCGCCCAGACCGGAGTGAAGCTCGCCGTTGCGGTGGGAGCCATGGTGCTCGCCTTCGTCGCGCTGGTCGCGCTCGCCAACGGCCTGCTCGGCGGAGTAGGCGGCTGGTTCGGCTATCCCAACCTGAGCTTTCAGCAGATCGTCGGCACAGTCTTCGCTCCGGTCATGTTCCTGATCGGGGTGCCCTGGAACGAGGCGGGGACCGCCGGCGGCCTGTTCGGGACCAAGATAGTGCTGAACGAGTTCGTCGCTTTCATCGACCTCGGCGCCCTGCCGGCCGGAACGCTCAGCGAGCGGAGCCGGGCCATCGTCACCTTCGCGCTGTGCGGCTTCGCCAATTTCAGCTCTATCGCGATCCAGATGGCGGTGACCGGCGGCCTCGCCCCCAACCAGCGGCCGATGATCGCGAAGCTCGGGATCAAGGCCCTGATCGCAGGCTCGCTGGCCAACCTGATGAGCGCGGCGCTGGCAGGGCTGCTGCTCCCTTAGCTCGCGCGTCGCCCCAGCGAAGGCTGGGGCCCCGGGGGGTGAAGAGCCCGGCGTCTTTCACCCGCTGGGACCCCAGCCTTCGCTGGGGTGACGGGGTGGGCGGTTCGGGCTATTACCTTCCCATGGCCACGCTTTCAGAATCCCGCCCGCTCGCTTCCGTCTCGCTGACGGAGTCCGACTCGAACCCCGCGGCCTTCGCGGAGGATGTGGGCAGGAGCTTCGAGGAATATGGCTTCGCCATCATCGCCGACCACGGAATCCCGGAGGAGCTCATCCGCCGGGCCGAGGAGAAGGCGAAAGCCTTTTTCGCTCTGCCGGACGAGGTGAAGCGGCGCTACCACGTCCCCGGCGGCGGCGGCGCCCGGGGCTACACGCCGTTCGGTATCGAGACGGCCAAGGGCCACAAGGCGCACGACCTCAAGGAATTCTGGCATGTCGGGCGCGAGCTGCCCGAAGGCCATCCCTTCCGCGGTCCGATGCCGGACAATGTCTGGCCCGAGGAAGTGGCGGGCTTCCACGACACCCTCCTCGAGCTTTACGACTCGCTCGATCGGACCGGGGTCAAGATCCTGAGGGCCGTTGCCCGATATCTCGGGATCGAGGAGGAGTATCTCGTCGACTCGGTCCGCGACGGCAATTCGGTGCTTCGGCTGCTCCATTATCCACCGATCGAGGGCGAGCCTGGAAGCCATATCCGCGCCGGAGCGCATGAGGACATCAACACCATCACTCTCCTGCTCGGAGCCGAGGAAGCCGGACTCCAGCTCCTCACCAGGGAGGGGCAGTGGATTCCGGTCTCGCCGAGGCCGGGCGAGCTCGTCGTCAACATCGGCGACATGCTCCAGAGGCTGACGAACGGCCGGCTGCGCTCGACCTCGCACCGGGTGGTGAACCCGCCGCGCGAACGCTTCGGCCACTCGCGCTACTCGATGCCCTTCTTCCTCCACGTCCGCTCGGACTTCGTCATCGAGGCCCTGCCCGGCACCGTCCCGGCCAGCGAGCAGCCCAAATGGCCGACCTGCACCGCGGACGAATATCTCCAGGAGCGGCTGAGGGAGATCAAGCTGGCGTAAATCCTCCCCATGCGAAGCATGGGGAGGGGGACCACCCGAAGGGTGGTGGAGGGGTGGCTGGCAGAAGCCTGCGCAATACCCCTCCACCAGGCTTCGCCTGGTCCCCCTCCCCATCTGCGATGGGGAGGATCAGGCGCCCGCGTCCTTCAAAGACTTCGGCCCGAATCCCTTCGGAAGCAGTTCGAAGATGCTCGTCGACTCCACCTCGATCCCGCCCCCGTTGGCGCAGATTATCTCGATGTCCTGACACGACAGGCAGGCGGCCTCGTAGATCGCCTGCCGGCAGCCCCCGCAGGGGGTCACAACCCCCTCCCCTGCCAGCGCGCCGTCTTCGACATGGCCTCCGGCCACCGCGATCCGCGCGACCTTGCCGAGGCCGAACGCCTGCTGCGCCGAGGTCAGCGCGGCAATCTCCGCACACACTCCGAGCCGATAGCAGGCATTCTCCATGTTCGCCCCGACCGCGATTAGGCCGTCGATCGACTCGATCGCGCAGCCGACGCTGAACCGGCTGTAGGGGGCGTAGGCGCCGAGCGCCGCCGCTCGGGCGCGCTCGACGAGGGGATCGGGGAGGTCGGTCATGCCCGCCATCCATAAAGCCATTGGCGATTCGCGCCAGACCGTGCCACCACCGGGCGCATCTTTCGGCGGAGATTGGGATGACGAAGGCGAGGTTGGCGGCGGCGGTAATGGGCCTGGCGCTTGCGGGTTGCGCGACCACGCCGCCGCGGGCCGTGGGGCCGGTCGAGGTGAAGCTGATCGCCTTCAACGACTTCCACGGCAATTTGCAGCCGCCCAAGTCGACCGTCGACCATCCCGCGCCGGGGCCGGACGCGGTCCGGGTGCCCGCCGGCGGGGCCGCCTATCTCGCCTCGGCCATCGCCACCCTTCGCTCCCGCACCGATAACAGCCTCGTCGTCTCGGCCGGCGACATGATCGGCGCTTCGCCGCTCGTCTCAGCCCTGTTCCTCGACGAGCCCACCATCCACG
>DASVUW010000213.1:0-3627 GCA_036386845.1 Allosphingosinicella sp.
CGCCAGAATCTCGGCGCCTTCTGGCTCGCCTGGCTGGCCCGCAGCGGCGCTTAAGTTAATCCTCCCCATGCTTCGCATGGGGAGGGGGACCACCCGAAGGGTGGTGGAGGGGTAGCCGGCAGGAGCCTGCGGCATTTACCCCTCCACCATGCTACGCATGGTCCCCCTCCCCACGGCTTTGCCGTGGGGAGGATGAGGGCGCCCCGTCCCATATTGCGACGGGGCGCAATTGCCCCCCTTCCGCTCGCCCGGAGCCCGCGTTAACGATTGGCGGGGCCGGGATGCGGGCCTCTCGTTCACGAAGGGCTGGGCCGCTTGCGTTTCGACGACATGATCGCGACGGTGCTTAGGCAGAGCGAGGCGCGCCCTTCCGCGCTCGCGGCCAAGTGGCGCCAGCTCGTCGACCTCGTCGCCCAGCGCCGGGGCGAGAGCGAGACTCAGGACGAAGCCCTGGCCTGGCTGAGGGCGAACCGGGGCGCGGTTCCGGCCGATGCGCGGCGCGGGGTCGCCAGAAGCCTGGCAGGCCGCCGGGTTAGCCCGGCCGCAATCTCCATCTTCGCCGAGGACCTGCCTGCCGTCGCTTCGCCTCTGCTCGGCGCAGCCCGGCTCGCCGCGGACGAATGGCTCGAACTCCTGCCCCGCCTGGGCCCGGTCGCTCGCGGCGTGCTCCGCCACCGCCGCGATCTGCCGCCGGCGGTCGTCGACGGTCTCGCCCGCTTCGGCGCAGGCGATTTCGCCCTGGGAGGCGAAGTCGCGGCTATCCCCGCAGCGGAGGCCCTGAGCCCGGCGGCCGAGCGCAGCGAAGCGCAGATCCGCGATCTCGTCGCCCGGATCGAGAGCTTCCGCCGCCGCCGCGACGCCGCCGCCGGGGCGGCCGCCGGCGCGGCGCCGGTCCGGGTCGAGGAGTTCCAATGGGAGTCCGGGCCGGACGGAGTGATCCTGTGGGTGGAGGGCGCTCCCCGCGGGCCGCTCGTCGGCCAGAGCATCGCCTCGATCGCCGAGCGGGGCCAATATGGAGTCGACGGCCAGGCGGCGGGCGCTTTCGAGAAAAGAGCGCCTTTCCGGGACGCCCGCTTCAGCGTTCCCGGCGGCGGAGCGGCCTCCGGCGACTGGCGCATTTCAGGGGTGCCGTTCTTCGATTCCGCGCAAGGCAATTTCCTGGGCTATCGCGGAAGTGCGCGGCGGCCCCGGGTCGATGAGGTCGCCCATGGCGCGGCGCCCGCGGAAGCCCCCACCGGCCTGTTCGGCACCGATCTGCCGGCCGATTCGCTTCGCCAGCTGATCCACGAGCTGCGCACGCCGCTGAACGCGATCATCGGCTTCGCCGAGATGATCGACGGCCAGTATATGGGGCCCGCCGCTCTCGCCTACCGATCGCGCGCCTCCGACATCATGGACCAGGCCCGGCGCCTGCTCTCGGCGGTCGACGATCTCGACACCGCGGCCCGGATCGAAACCCAGCGGCTCCAGCTCTCGGAGAGCTCGGTCGATGCCGTCGCATTGCTGTGCCGGCTCCACGACGCTTACGAGCGCGTCGCCCGCCAGCGCGGCAGCCGGATCGTCATCGAGATCGAGCGCGACCTGCCCGACGCCAAGGTCGAGATCGATGCCGCCGAGCGGATGTTCGCCCGGATGCTGGCCGCCACGATCGGGCTCGCTAGGGAGGGCGAGACGATCACCGCCACCATGGCGATGGGCGAGGACGGCGCCCGCAAGATGCTTTGCCTGTCGATCGACCGCCCCAGGGCGATCGAAGGGCTGGACGAAAGCGCGCTCCTCGATCCGGGCTACAGCCCCGACGGCGACTGGCCGGGCGCTCCGGCCCTCGGCCTCGGCTTCGCTCTGAGGCTGGTCCGAAATCTCGCCGAGGCCGTCGGCGGCGCCCTGGAGATCGGGACGGGCCGCTTCTTCCTCTATCTGCCGCCGCTCGAGCCGGCGGAACGCTCGTCCGGCCAGAACGGTTAGGAAGCGGTGGCGCGGCAGAAACAACCGGACAGGCGGGTCCACCTCCTCAACCGCCAGCCGCGGGCGAACGACTATATAGCCCTCCCCGAGAGCTTCGGCCGCCGGTTCACGGTCTTCAGCGACACCGAGGAGGAGTTCGACTGGAGCAAGCCGCGAAGCCGCGACAACCGGTCCGCCACCCACATGGCCGCAATGCCCGACATGCAGGCCCGCTTCCTTCGACGGGGCGTCAAATGCGTCCACCTCGTCGACCATCCGATCGCGACCGATCCCAAGTCGGTGGCGATGCTCCGCGAATGGCTGGAGCGGGACGAAATCTCGGTCGGCACTCAGCTCCATCCCTGGGTGAACCCGCCGCATGATGAGGAAGTGAATACTTTCAATAGCTTCGTTGGCAATCTTCCTGCGGGCTTGGAGAAAGCGAAGATCGAGAACCTGACCGAGACGATCGAAGCCGCTTTCGGGCGCCGTCCCATTGTCTATCGTGCCGGCCGTTACGGCGTCGGACCCAACACCGCCGATCTGCTCGCGGAAGCGGGCTATGAGGCCGACGTGTCGGTTCGCGCTCTGCACGATTACAGCGACGAAGGCGGCCCCGATTTCTCGCGGATCAGGCCTTTCCCCTTCCGGGTCGGCGGCGGGGACCTGCTCGAGCTTCCGCTCAGCACCGCTTATGTCGGGCACCTCCGGGCCGGGGGGAGGGGCGTCTACCGGGCGGCGGCACGGGTCCCTCGCGGCCGCGGAATCCTTTACCGGACCGGACTTCTCAATCGGATTCCGCTGACGCCCGAAGGCGTGCCTCTCGCCGAAGCCCTAGCTGCCGCCCGGGCGCTGATCGACGACGGCGTCAGGTGGTTCAGCCTGTCCTTCCATTCTCCCTCGGTCGAGCCGGGCCACACGCCCTTCGTCCGCACCGCCCAGGACCTGCGCGATTTCCACGCTTGGTGGGACGGAATGTTCGACTTCTTCGAGCGCGAGGGCATCGTCCCCGCCTCGATCGAGGAGACGATCGCCGCGGCGAAAGCCGCCTGACCGATTCCTCCCGAGGCCAGCTCGCAGAGAACTCGTCCGTCTTGCCATCGCCCGGTCCCCTCCCTATCCGGCGAAGGCTGGAGTTACGGGCCTGTAGCTCAATGGTAGAGCCGGCCGCTCATAACGGCTAGGTTGGGGGTTCGAATCCTCCCGGGCCCACCATGAACAGGTAAACGGTGCCCCGCACCGTTTAGCCGTGTCCGGGGGACACGGCGACCTGTTCATTTTCGATCAAAGTGGTACTTTGATCGGGGGAGGGAGCCTTTCCTCTTTCTTCCTACCCCGGGTGAAAGTACCACTTTCACCCGATCGTCGGGGAGTGGCGCAGCCTGGTAGCGCATCTGCTTTGGGAGCAGAGGGTCGCAGGTTCGAATCCTGTCTCCCCGACCATCTTTCCCTGCAGTGCGTCTGGACGAGCAGGCACAGCTTCGTGGGAAGCGCCGCCAAGAGGATGCAGACGATCTAGTTCGGTGTTAGGCGGAGAATGTCCGCTATGGGTGGTGAGCGGACGTGCACGCCCGTATCGTAAGAGAATGGCTACGGCGCATCTTCTGTTCGGCTACCTAGGATCTGGTAAAACCACCTTCGCCAGCGCCTGGAGCTCGAGCGCGGGGCGGTTTGGTTCACACC
>DASVUW010000214.1:0-14246 GCA_036386845.1 Allosphingosinicella sp.
CAGCCCGGATTCGCCGGATTGCGCAACGCCGCGGCCGGATTGGCCGTCGCGGCCAGCCGGCAGGACGCGAAGGCGCCATACTGGGTACCGAAGCGGGTGTTGTCCGCGACCTGCAGGTCTTCCTTGGCGTAATAGGCGCCGACCAGCCAGTCGAGCTTGTCGCTGAACGCCGAGCCCTGGAGGCGGAGCTCTTGGCTGAACGTTTCGAACTTGCGGAAGGCATTGCCGTCATCGGCGCGGTAGGCGATGTCCGCCCGGCCGTAGTCGATGTCGGCGGCGCCGCCGGCCTTGTATTCGCGATAGGCGGTGATCGAGGTCAGCGACGCTGCGGTTCCGAGGTCCACATCGACCTGGCCCGAAAGGCCCCAGTCGGTGGTCTCGTTGCGGAAGGTGCGGCCCGGAGTGACCGAGATCACGCGGTTGTAGGGATCGTTGCCGGACGGGAAGGTCTCTCCGAAGAACGGACTGCGCAGAATGTCGACGATGCGGTTGCTGTTCGCAACGGAGAAATCGCCGGGCACGCCCGGTGTCGGATCGGTCGTCTCGCGGGTCGAGAGGTAGACGGCGCCGCAGCAGGATTCGTCGCGCTTGGTATAGTCGCCGATCAGGCGCACTTCGATCGCGTCGGTCGGCTCGAACAGCAGCTGGCCGCGGACGAACAGGCGATCGCGGTCGTTGGTGCGCTTTTCGGTGCCGCCCGAGGGATTGTCGACCTTGAGGAAGCCGTCGCGGCGGGCATAGACGCCGTCGATCCGGAAGCCGAGGGTCGGCGTGATCGGGCCGGTGATCCCGCCGCTGGCGCGCATGAAATCGTAATTGCCGTAGGTGAGCTCGCCGAAGCCTTCGAGCTCGTTCATGTTCGGCTTCTTGGAGATGATGTTGAGCAGGCCGGCCGAGGCGTTGCGGCCGAAGAGCGTGCCCTGCGGGCCGCGAAGCACCTCGACCCGCTCGATCTCGCCGAGCTCGTTGAGGCCGACGCCGCTGCGCGAGCGATAGACTCCGTCGATGAAGACCGCGACCGAGCTTTCGAGGCCGGGATTGTCGCCGACCGTGCCGATTCCGCGGATTCGCGCCGAGCCGTTGGCCTCGCTTCCGGTCGAGGAGACGAGCAGCGACGGGGCGAGCTGGTTCAGCTGCCGGATGTCGGAGGCGCCGCTGTTCTGAAGGGATTCGGCGGACACCGCGGAGACGGCGATCGGCACGTCCTGCAGGACCTGGGCGCGCCCCTGCGCGGTGATGACGATGTCGGTGGACTCGCCCATCGCCTCTTCGGCGACCTCGTCGGTCGGACGCACGTCAGTGCCGGCATCGACCTCGCCCGCCTCCTGGGCCGGACTAGTCTCGCCGGTCGGACTGGTCTGATCCTGAGCGTGAGCAGGCGTCGCGGCGAGCGCGCAAAGGCCGGCCGAAACGAGCCAGAAGGACTTCGACATATTCCCCTCTCCCTTTTGGGTTTGGGGCCAGAGCTACTGAAAAGGGCCCTCGGCTGCCAGCCGGAATCCGCACTTTTCCGCGGGTTTCCGGCGCTTATGGCAATCGCGCAACAATTTGGTTTCGAAACGAAACCTGCACTATCCGGGTGCCGCTACGGAAAGCTGACGTTTCCGTAAGGGGAAGGGATAAAGGCCATGTCGCCTGACGGCTCCACCCGTCATTGCGAGGAGCGAAGCGACGAAGCAATCCAGCGGGCGGAGGCGCCGCGCTGGATTGCTTCGCTTCGCTCGCAATGACGGTAATCGGGCGATCGCCCCCTATTTAGGCGCCAGCACCATCAGCATCTGGCGGCCTTCCATCCGCGGATGCTGCTCGACCTTGGCGGTCTCGGAAACATCGGCCTGGACCCGCTGGAGGAGCCGCATCCCGAGCTCGCCATGGGCCAGCTCGCGGCCTCGGAAGCGCAGGGTGATCTTCACCTTGTCGCCTTCCTTGATGAAGTCGAAAACCTTCTTCATCTTGGTGTCGTAATCGTGGTCGTCGATGTTCGGACGCATCTTGATCTCTTTGATCTCCTGCGTCTTTTGCGACTTGCGGGCGAGATTGGCCTTTTTCTGGGCCTCGTACTTGAACTTGCCGACATCGAGGAACTTGCACACCGGCGGATCGGCGTTGGGCGAGACCTCGACGAGGTCGAGGCCGACTTCCGCGGCCTGCTCGATCGCTTCGGCAGTCAGGAGCACCCCGATATTCTCGCCATTCTCATCGATCACGCGCACCTTGGGCACGGAGATGAATTCGTTGAAGCGGGGGCCGTTCAGGGGCGGCGCCTGCGGGCGCCGGATCATGGGCGGACGTATAACAATGTCTCCTGACGTTGAGGTTCTACGGTTCACCTAGTGGTTCCGGAAGGCGAATGAAAGACGGGAGGACGGAGCGCGAACGCTTTTGCGGCGCGGATGTTGCGGCAATGCACGTCGTCCCAGCGAAGGCTGGGACCCCGGGGGGTGAAAAGCGCCGCGGTCTTCACCCCCTGGGGCCCCAGCCTCCGCTGGGGCGGCGTGCTATCTCAAATCCGGCGGCGATGCGTCCAGCCGAAGCCTCTCCACCACCGCGTCCAGGCCGAGCACCTCCTGCCGCGCCCCTTCACCCAGCGGCCTCAGCGCCACCGTCCCCTCCTCCGCCTCGCGCTTGCCGACGACGAGCAGATTGGGGACCTTGGCGAGGCTGTGCTCGCGCACCTTGTAGTTGATCTTCTCGTTGCGAAGGTCCGTTTCGACCCGAAGGCCCGCCTCAGTCAGCTTCGCCGCGACCTCGCGCGCATAATCGTCGGCGTCGGAGACGATCGTCGCGACCACCGCCTGCACCGGAGCGAGCCAGAGCGGGAATCGCCCGGCATGATGCTCGATCAGGATTCCGATGAAACGCTCGAACGAGCCGAGGATCGCGCGGTGGAGCATGACCGGCCGGTGGCGCTGGCCGTCCTCGGCGACGTAGCTCGCATCCAGCCGCTCGGGCAGGACCGTGTCGGTCTGGATGGTCCCCACCTGCCAGGTCCGACCGATCGCGTCGGTGAGGTGGAATTCGAGCTTGGGCGCGTAGAAGGCGCCTTCGCCCGGAAGCTCCTCCCAGCCGAACTCGGCCGTGTCGCGCCCCGCGGCCTTGACCGCGTCGCGGAGCGACTGCTCGGACCAGTCCCACATCTCCTCGCTCCCGAACCTCTTCTCGGGGCGGAGGGCGAGCTTGATCTGGTAGTCGGGGAAGCCGAGGTCCTTGTACACGACGTCGAGCAGGTCGAGGAACAGCCGAACCTCCTCGACGATCTGGTCCTCGCGGCAGAAGATATGGGCGTCGTCCTGGGTGAACTGGCGGACGCGAAGAATGCCGTGGAGCGCCCCGTGCGGCTCGTTCCTGTGGCACACCCCCATCTCGGCCAGCCGGATCGGAAGGTCGCGATAGGATTTGATGCCCTGGCGGAAGATGAGGACGTGGGCCGGGCAGTTCATCGGCTTCAGGGCCATCCACTCCGCGTCGTCGGAGACGATCGGCCCCTCATCCTCGGTGTTCGGCACCTCGTCCGGGATGACGAACATGTTCTCGCGATACTTGCCCCAATGGCCGGACTGCTCCCACTGGCGCGCGTCCATCACCTGCGGGGTCTTCACCTCCGAGTAGCCGGCGGCGTCGAGGCGGCGGCGCAGATAGGCTTCGAGCTGGCGCCAGACGACGAAGCCCGCCGGGTGCCAGAAGACGGAACCGTGAGCCTCGGACTGGAGGTGGAACAGATCCATGTCCTGGCCGATCCGGCGATGGTCGCGCTTCGCGGCCTCCTCGAGCCTCGTCAGATGCGCCTCGAGCTGCTTCCGGTTGAGCCAGCCCGTGCCGTAGATGCGCGAAAGCATCGCGTTCTTCTGGTCGCCCCGCCAATAGGCGCCTGAGACGCGCGTAAGCTTGAACGCCTGAGGATCGACCTTCCCCGTCGAGGCGAGATGGGGCCCACGGCACAGGTCGAGCCACCGGCCCGACCGGTACATGGTGATCGTCTCCTGCTCGGGAAGCTCCATCACCCATTCGGCCTTGAAGCTCTCCCCCTGCTCGATGAACAGCCGGCGCACGTCCTCCCGGGTCCAGACCTCCCGGATGAGGGGCTCGTCGCGGGCGATGATCCGCCGCATCTCCTCCTCGATTCCCGGCAAGTCCTCCTCCGTGAAGGGGCCGCGCCCGGGCGCCGGGGCGAAATCGTAGTAGAAGCCGTCGTCGGTCGCCGGCCCGAACGTGATCTGGGTGCCGGGGAAGAGGTTCTGCACCGCCTCGGCGAGGATGTGCGCATAATCGTGCCGGACGAGCTCGAGCGCGTCCGCCTCGTCCCGGGCGGTGATCAGGGCGAGCTCGGAATCGCCCTCGAGCGGCCGGTTGATGTCGCGCACCTCGCCGTTGACCCGGGCGGCCATCGCGGCCTTGGCCAGCCCCGGCCCGATCGCCGCCGCGATGTCGGCCGGAGTCGTCCCCGGCGCCACTTCGCGCACCGAGCCGTCGGGAAGCCTGATCTTGAAATGCTCTGTCATGACCGGGCGCATGTAGCGTCACCCTCACGGCTTCTCCACCCCCCGGCGCGAATGTCGCCCTTCAGCGCGTCATCCCGGGCTTGACCCGGGATCCGTGAACACCGCCGCGCGAGGTCTGGACGGGCCGCGTTCATGGATTCCGGCTTCCGCCGGAACGACGGCGGGCCGTGACAGCGTCGCCGCCTTTGCTAGAGGCATCCGATGGAAACCCCCGACTATCTCGACCGCGGCCCAGGCCGCCGCCTCGCCTACCGGCATCGCCGCGGCGAGGGGCCCACCCTCGTCTTCCTCCCCGGCTACATGTCGGACATGGAAGGGAGCAAGGCGGCCGCGCTGGACTCCTGGGCCCAGGCGCAGGGGCGGGCGATGCTTCGATTCGATTATTCCGGCTGCGGGCTCAGCGAGGGCGCGTTCGAGGCGCAGACGCTTGCCGGCTGGCGCGACGACTCGCTCGCCATGATGGACAGCCTCGAAGGTCCGCTCGTTCTCGTCGGCTCCTCGATGGGCGGGTGGCTGATGCTGCTCTGCGCGCTCGCCCGGCCGGAGCGCGTAAGCGCCCTCGTCGGAATCGCCGCGGCCCCCGATTTCACTGAATGGGGCTTCGACGACGCGCAGAAGGCAACGATCCTCCGGTCCGGCCGAATCGAGGAGCCTTCACCTTATGGCGAGCCGCCGTACGTCACCACCCGCGGCTTCTGGGAGAGCGGCGAGGCGTTGAAGCTGCTCGGCGGCGAGATCGCGGTCCATTGTCCGGTCCGCCTGCTCCACGGCCTCGCCGACCCCGACGTGCCGTGGCGGATCTCGCTGGCCCTCCTGGAGAGGCTGAGCTCTCCCGACGTCCGCACGATACTCGTCAAAGGCGGCGACCACCGCCTCTCGCGGCCCGGCGACCTCGCGCTGCTGACTGAGACCGTTGCCGGCGTCATGCCTGATAGCCAGGAATCGGGGGACTGAGCGTCGCCCCGGCGAAGGCTGGGGCCCCAGGGGGTGAAGAACACCGAGCCTTCACCCGCTGGGATGCCAGCCTTCGCCGGCATGACGGACCATGTCGTTCACTCACCGTGCAGGCGCGCCTGTGGTAAGAGCCCGCGCATGATAGCCCTTCTTCTCGTCGCCGCCACTCAGGCCGCGGGCCCCGTCGACACGGCGGAGAACCGCTACCGCAACTGCCTCTCCTTGTCCCGGACCGCGCCGGAGCGCGCCGTCGGCCAGGCCCAGGCCTGGCTCGGCTCGGGCGGCGGCGCGAGGGCGGCGCAATGCCTCGGACTGGCCTTGTCGGCGCAGGAGAAATGGGCCGAGGCCGCCGCCGTCTTCGAGGCCGCCGCGAAGGACGCCGAATCGAAGCAGGACCGCCGCCGAGGCGACCTTTGGGTCGAGGCCGGCAACGCCCGGCTGGCGGCCGGCGACGCGGCGGCGGCGACCAGGGCGTTCGAGGCCGCGCTGGCGACGAAGACCCTTGCTCCCCAGCTCGAGGGCGAGGTCCACCTCGATCTCGGCCGGGCGGCGGTCGCGCTCGGCGATCCGGCCGGGGCCCGGGTCCGGATCGACAAGGGGCTCGCCCTCGTTCCGAAGGACCCGTTCGGCTGGTACCTGTCCGCGGCGCTGGCCAGGAAGCAGAGCGACCTGGCGACGGCGAAGGAGCATATCGCCAAGGCCGTCTCCCTCGCTCCCGACGACGCCGCGATCCTTCTCGAAGCGGGCAACATCGCCGGCCTCTCGGGCGAAAGGGAGGCGGCGCTCGGCCTCTACGCCCGGGCGGCTCGGACGGCGCCGGGTTCCGACGCCGGCAAGGCGGCCCGGGCCGCCATCGCCGCCAACGAAGGGAAGTAGCCCCGATCATCCTCCCCATCGCGAGATGGGGAGGGGGACCACCCGAAGGGTGGTGGAGGGGTAGCTGCAGTAGATCCGGAGGATCGGCGCGAGACGGCTGGATCCTGTGCCGGCTACCCCTCCACCATGCTCCGCATGGTCCCCCTCCCCACGCGCTGCGCGCGCAGGGAGGATCATTCCAACTCAGTCGAGGTAGAAATCCACCGTCGTGACCACCCGGACCTTCTGGAACGGCGAATCGCCGGCCGAGGAGCCGCCTTCGCCGTCGGAGGAGTCCCCGTCGCGCGCGCCGATCGAGAAATAGCCCTGGGTAGCCGAGCGGATCCCGCCCACTCCGGTGCCGCTGTCGCGGGCGAATTGCTGGGCGCTGTCGCGGGCGTTGCGGGTCGCCTCGGCGATCATCTCCGGCTTGATCTTGTTCAGCCGCGTGAAGCTGTAGACCATCGAGCTTCCCTCCTCGAGCGCGACTCCGCTGCGGATCAGGTCTGCCTGGCGGGCGAAAGCGGAGCGGGCGCGCATCACGTCGCTGGTGCGCAGCTGGATCCGCTGGCGGACGGTGACGCTGTTCTGACCCCTGTTGGTGTCGAAGAACTGGGTGACGGAGGCGCCGGTGTCGCTGAGGTCCTTGTCGGCGAAGCCGTTGCGCTTGAAGAACGCTCGGACCGCGCGGCTCTTCTCGTCGACCGCGGCCTGCACCGGTCCGAGCTCGGTTCCCTGCTCCGAATAGGCGATCGTCCAGCTGGCAAGGTCCGCCGTGACGTTGCGCTCGGCGAGCCCGCGCACCGTCACCGCGCGATCGGCCATCCGGGCCCGCCTCAGCCCGTCGCCGAGCAGATAGCCGCCGGCGACGATGGCGAGCGCCACAATCACCGCGCCGATCAGGAGCACGTTGTTGCGATTATCGGTCCAGCGCTCGGCCATGTCATCCTCCGTCCGCTATGGCGACAACTTGTTGCGTTGCCGATGAACCGTGCATTTATAGGGATGACCTGAGCTAAACAAGGCTCCCCGCCCAGTCTCGTCCGCCGCGCCCTCGCGGGCCCAAAATCTGTAATTGGTGCCAGGCACCAATTTCCAAGCCTTTGATTTTGAAGGGCGCTGTTTTGCACCAGTAGCGCCGCGGCACCGGTTTCGCGCCTCATTCCTCCCGGAGGAGCACCGCCGTGCGCTGGCGGGTCAGCCAGGCTGCGAGCTCGGCCCGCTTCACTCGGGGGAACTTGACGGCGGCGAAGGCGAGGAACGAGTCGCGGTAGCGAATCCAGGCCCTTTCGGCGGCCCGTACCCCGTCCGCGGTCACGGCGCCGATTCCGGAATCGGCGCCGCCCACTTCGCGCAGCCGCTTGCGATAGGCCGCGTTGAGCGCCGAATCCTCGGCCTGGAGGCGCGCGCCCGAAGTCGGAAGGGCCCGTCCGGAGCGGAGCCGCTCAAGGATTTCGACCAACTCCTCGCGAAGCGACTCCTCGGCGGCGATCGCCATCGCCGCGCGGGCGGTGCCGCTGAGGTCGACCTCGCCGGAGCCGTGCGCCTCGGCATAAGCTTCATGCGCGGCGCGCAGCCGGGCGAAGGCCTGCTTCTCCGCCCCGGTCCAGCGGGCCGTCATCGCCGCCAGCTCCGCCTCGCGCCGACCGCCGGCCAGGGCCGCTTCATGGTCTTCGCAATAGCCCATGGCGAGGCCGCTGGTGATGTCGTCGCAGAAGTGGAAGTCGTCGCCCTTCCAGCCCTTCGACTTGAGCTCGGCGAGACGGGTGACCCGCCCGTGCGACTCCATCGGCGCCCCTTCGACGCCGCAGGCCAGGTGGGTCGCGACGTCGAGGTCCCGCTTCGCTCCGCGGCCGTTGGCGTAGACGGTCATCAGAATCGTCCGCCCCCAGAAGACCCCGCCCTGGTCGCCTTGCGCCTCCAGGAACGCGCATTGCCGCGCCCGTATCGGATCCGCCGGCATCCCGATGCCGTAATAGAGCGCCTCGGAGTCGCAGCCTTCCAGCGACCTGGCGGTGACCGGGTCGGGCCGGTCGGCCTCAGGCGGCTCGCGGTCGCGCACCTTCCGGCAGATCGCCCTGGACGCTTCGAATTCGCCGGAGCTCGCCCACCCGTCCTTCGAGTCGCCCCAATCCCAGGGCGGCTCGGCCGCGGCCGCGATGGCAAGGGCGACGGCGAGGAGCGGAAAGGGCTTCATGAGCGCAAGCCTATGGCAGCGCAGGCCCGCCGCCAAGAGCTTCACGGGCCTCGCCCGGCACGGTAGGGACGGGCCATGAAATATCTCCACACCATGATCCGGGTCTCGGACCCGGAAGAGACGGTCCGCTTCTTCGAGCTTCTCGGCCTCAGGGAAATCCGCCGCTTCGACAACGAGGCCGGCCGATTCACCCTCATCTTCCTCGCCGCGCCGGGCGATGAGGACGCCCAGGTCGAGCTCACCCACAATTGGGACGAGACGGGCTATGGCGAGGGCCGCAATTTCGGCCACCTCGCCTACCGCGTCGAGAATATCTACGAGAGCTGCCGCCGGCTGTCGGAAGGCGGAGTGACGATCAACCGCCCGCCCCGCGACGGCCGGATGGCCTTCGTCCGGACGCCCGACGCCATTTCGATCGAGCTGCTCCAGGCGGGCGAAGCGCTGCCGCCTGCCGAGCCCTGGGCTTCGATGCCCAACACGGGACATTGGTGATGCTCGACATCGCCCGGATCCCCGCTTTGTCCGACAATTACGTCTGGCTGGTCCACGAGCGCGGCTCCGGCGAGACAACGGTGATCGACCCGGCGGTCGCCGAGCCGGTGCTCTCCGAGGCGGAGGCTCGCGGCTGGCGGATCACCCAGATCTGGAACACCCACTGGCATCCCGACCACACGGGCGGCAACGCGGCGGTCAAGGCGGCGACCGGAGCCCTGGTCACCGGACCCGCGGCGGAAGCCGGCCGGATTCCGACGCTCGACCGACAGGTGCGCGAAGGCGACCGGGTGCTGCTCGGCCCCGTCGAGGCGGAAGTGCTCGAAGTCCCGGCCCACACCGCGGGCCACATCGCCTTTCATCT
The DNA here is from genome assembly GCA_036386845.1 of Allosphingosinicella sp. Classification (GTDB taxonomy): domain Bacteria; phylum Pseudomonadota; class Alphaproteobacteria; order Sphingomonadales; family Sphingomonadaceae; genus Allosphingosinicella. Next base: position 9,362 of record DASVUW010000214.1, read on the forward strand.
GCCTTCCGAACAGGTGGTATTCGTCGGCGACACCCTGTTCGCGATGGGCTGCGGGCGGCTGTTCGAAGGCACCGCGGAGCAGATGCATTCCAACCTGCAGCGGCTGGCGGCACTGCCCCCCGCGACCCGCGCTTATTGCGCGCACGAATATACGCTCTCCAACGCCCGCTTCGCCGTCACCGTCGAGCCCGGCAACGAGGCCCTGTCCGCCCGCATGGCCGAAGTCGAGGCGGCGCGGGCGGCGGGCGAGGCGACGGTTCCGACAACGATCGCTATGGAGCTCGCCACCAACCCGTTCATGCGCGCTTCATCGGCGTCGGAGCTTGGAGCATTACGCCGGGCCAAGGATAATTTCCGGAGCTGAGCGACCGCCCGGCCCGCCGAGCGTTTCAGCTCCAGGAGGCCAGGGATGAGACATCTGATAATTCTCGCTTCGGCTTGCCTCGCGGCAAGCTGCACCACCGACAGCCCCGAGCAGCGGGCCGAGATGCAGGCCAGCGACGAGGCGTCGCTCGCCGGCCAGCTGCGCGGCTTCGAGCCGGCCGGGCCGCCGGTCCAGTGCGTCAGCTCGCGCGACCTCAGGGGCAACCGCTCGGCCGGTGAAACCGCCATCGTCTTCTCGGGGACGGCCGGCCGGCTCTGGGTGAACCGGCCGCCCGCCGGCTGCCCCGATCTGAGCTTCAGCCGGGCCCTCAAGACGCGCACGCCCAGCACACGCCTCTGCCGCGGCGACATCGCCACCGTCTTCGATCCGAGCTCCGGTATGAGCTATGGCGGCTGCGGTCTCGGCCAGTTCGAGCCCTATCGGCGGGTCAGGGGCTGATTCTTGCCTCCCCATTGCGTCGCAATGGGGAGGGGGACCACCCGAAGGGTGGTGGAGGGGTAGCTGCACCGGCCTATGCCGTCCTGCGCTTCATCCTCTGAACCCGAGCCAGCTACCCCTCCACCATGCTTCGCATGGTCCCCCTCCCCATCTTCGATGGGGAGGCAATCATTTCTTGTACAACCCGTCCAGCCGCTCGCCATAGGCGGCGCGGATGACGTGGCGGCGGATCTTGATCGACGGCGTCAGCTGCTCGTTGTCGGTCGAGAAAGGCTCGTCGGCGAGGATGAAGCGCCTCACCTTCTCGATTACCGACAGATCGGCATTGACCCGGTCGACCGCCGCGCTCAGCGCACGCTGATAGTCCGGATCGTCCCGGAGCGCGGCCGGGTCGCTCGCCTTGCCCGCCGCCTTCGCCCATTCCCCGGTCCATTCCGGATCGGGGACGATCAGCCCGACGAGATAGGGCCGCCGGTCGCCCGCGACCATGGCCTGCAATATCTCGGGCTGGAGGGTCAGCATCCCCTCCACCTTCTGCGGCGACACGTTGTCGCCCTTGTCGTTGACGATGAGGTCCTTCTTCCGGTCGGTGATCACGATCCGCCCGGCCTCGTCGATATGGCCGACGTCGCCGGTATGGAGCCAGCCGTCCCGGAGCGCCGCCTCGGTCTGCGCCGGGTTGCGCCAATAGCCCTTCATGACCAGCTCGCCGCGGACCAGTATCTCCCCGTCCTCTGCGATCTTGACCTCGGTGTTCCTGAGCGGCGGGCCCACCGTGTCCATCTTCACGCCCGCCTTCGGCCGGTTGCAGCTGATCACCGGCGCCGCCTCCGTCTGGCCGTAGCCCTGAAGGACGGTGAGGCCGATCGAGTGGAAGAAGATCCCGACGTCCGGATTGAGCGGCGCTCCGCCCGACACCATTGCCTTCACCCGCCCGCCGAAACGAGCGCTGATCTTCGGACGGAGCAGTCGGTCGAGAACGAGGTCCATCGGCCGGTCCCACAGGCTCTTCGTGCCGGCATAATCCTTCGCGCCGATCTCGAGCGCCTTTTTCATCAGGTAATTGGGAAGCCTGCCCTGCTTCTCGACATTCTTGAGGATTCGCTGCCTGAGCACCTCCAGAAGCCTCGGCACCACGATCATCATGGTCGGCCGGACCTCCTCGATGTTGGAGGCGAGCTTCTCCAGCCCTTCGGAATAATAGATCTGGGCGCCGATCCCGATCGGGAAAAACTGGCCGCCGCTATGCTCGTAGGCGTGGCTTGGCGGGAGGAAGGAGAGGAAGATTTCCTCGTCCACTCCGAAATCCTCGGAGATCACCTCGATGCAGCCCTCGACGTTGTGGAGGATGCCGCCGTGATGCTGCATCACGCCGCGCGGCGCTCCGCCGGTGCCCGACGTGTAGATCAGGCAGGCGAGGTCGTCGCGGCGCACCTTCGCCGCGGCCTCGGTGCAGCCGACGACGTCGGGCGGATGGGCTGCGATCAGGGCCTTCCAGTCGTGGAAGCAGACGTTTCCGGACTGGCCGCCGGGAAGCGCCTCGATTCCGATGACATGCTCACAATTGTTCGAGCGGATCGCTGCGGGGAGCAATGCCCGGGCGAGTTTCTGGGTGGAGACGATGACGGCCCGGGCGCCGCTGTCGTCGAGGATGTGCTGGTGGTCGCGTTCGGTGTTGGTGGTGTAGGCGGGGACGGTGACGCAGCCGGCGGTCATGATGGCGAGGTCCGCGATGCACCATTCCGGCCGGTTCTCCGACACCAGCATGACCATGTCGCCGGGCTTCAGTCCGATCGCCCTGAGGCCGGAGGCGAGCGAGCAGACCTGCTCGGCCGCCTCGCGCCAGCTTGTCGGCCGCCACGCCCCTTCGCGCTTCGCCCACAGGAACGGCGAGTCGCCCTTCTGCGCGGCGCGCGCGAAGAACATGGCGATGAGGTTCGGAAAATGTTCGAGCAGCCGCATTGCTTCTCCCGAGGTTACTGGGCGAGCGCCACGCCTTCGCTTCGCGGATCGGCGCCCCCGCGCCAGCCGCCGTTGACCCATTCGATCGCATTGGCCTTGAAGCCCGGATTCATCGGCGCGGCCTTGTTGCCGAGCGCCTGAAGCGCCGGGATCATCGCCTCGAGGCTGGTGCCGCGCTCGACCATCAAGCTGTCGCCGGGCGCGAAGATCGTCGGAAGCGCGATCGCCTCCTGGGCGCTCAGGTCCCAGTCGATGACCGCGATGATCGCCTTGGCGACCTGGGCGATGATCGTCGGCCCGCCCGCGGCGCCTACCGCCAGCCGCACCTTGCCGTCGGGCCCGTAGACGATGGTCGGCGACATCGAGCTTCGAGGCCGCTTGCCGCCCTCGACCCGGTTGGCCACCGGGGCCCCGTCGAGCTCGGGGACGATGCTGAAGTCGGTCAGCTCGTTGTTCAGGAACATGCCGTTGACGGTCAGGCCCGAGCCCCAGGCGCCCTCGATGGTCGAAGTCACCGAGGCGACGTTGCCGGCGCCGTCGGCCGCCGCCATGTGCGAGGTCGACGGAACCTCGTTCACCAGGCCCGCGGTCACCCGCGGCGCTCCGCGTGGAGTGCCGGCGACGGCCTTGTCGATCGCGCGCTCGGCCGAGATCAGCCGCGAGCGGGAATCGAGATAGGCCGGGTCCATGAGGCCGGCCGCCGGTACCGGCACGAAATCGGGATCGGCGAGATAGGCGTCGCGGTCCGCGAAGGCGAGGCGCATCGAGTTGCCGATCAGGTGCCAGGCGACCGGATTGTCCTTGCCGAGCCCGCGAAGGTCGAACCGCTCGAGCTGCTTCAGGGTCGCGTAGACGGTGGTCGCGCCCGAGGAAGGCGGCCCCATCCCGCAGATACGGTAGCCGCGATAGGGCGCGCAGACCGGGGGCCGCTCCTTCGCCTCGTAGGCGGCCAGGTCGCCCACTTCCATGGCCGACGGGTTGCGCGGCGCTCCCCGGACGGTTCGAACCAGCGCCTCGGCCGCCGGCCCGACGTAGAAATAATCCGGCCCGCGCGACGCCAAATTCTCCAGCAATTGCGCCAGCTCCGGGTTGCGCATCACCGTTCCGACCGCCTTGGGCTCCCCGTCGGCACCGAAGAGATTGGCGCGCCCCCAGGCGCTCAGCCCGGCGAGGTCGCGGCTGTTGAGGATCGCATTGCGCCCGCGCGGAGTGAGGGCGAAGCCGTCGCGGGCCAGGCGGATCGCCGGCTCGAACAATCTTGCCCAGCGCAGCCTGCCGTGGCGGCTATGGGCGAGGGCCATGAGCCGGATGTTGCCGGGCACGCCCACGCTCTTGCCGCCCGGGATCGCCTGGCGATAGGGCAGCGGCTTGCCGTCCGGGCCGAAGAACCATTTCGGCGAGGCGGCGTCGGGCGCCTTTTCCCGGCCGTCATAGGTGAAGACCCGCCCGCGCTTCACGTCGTGATAGACGAAAAACCCGCCGCCGCCGATCCCGGACGATTGCGGCTCGACCACGGTGAGAGCGATCTGGATGGCGATCGCGGCGTCCGCGGCGTTGCCGCCCTGGTTCAGGATCCAGCGTCCCGCTTCGGCGGCTCTCGGGTCGGCGGCCGAGACCATTCCGCGCGCCGCGGCCTGGCCCGCTGGGGCCGGTTCGGGAGCGGTGGCGCAGGACGCGAGGACGAGGAGGAGCGGAAGGAAAAGCCGGCTGAGCATCGGCGGCGACACTAGTCGCCTTGGCCAGCGCCGCAAGCGCTAAGACGCACCGACCGCGTCGGCGAGGGTGGCGAAGCCGTCGCGCTTCAGCAGGCCCCTCAGCTCTGCCGTTATGGCGCGGGCGACGCCCGGCCCCTGGTAGACCAGCGCGGTATAGAGCTGGATGAGGCTGGCTCCGGCCCGGATCCGGCCGTAAGCGTCCGCCCCGTTCTCGATCCCGCCTACCGCGATCAGCGGCAGGGCGCCGCCGGTCGCGGCCCGGAAGTCCCTCAGGCGCTGCAGAGCCAAAGCCTTGAGCGGGGCGCCGGAAAGCCCGCCCGGCTCACTCGAATGCTTGGAGCGCAAAGTCGGTCGCGATACCGTAGTGTTGGCGACGATCAGGGCA
>DASVUW010000215.1:0-5629 GCA_036386845.1 Allosphingosinicella sp.
CGTCACGGATGCCGGCGTGGAGCTGACAGGGGCTCAGTTCGGGGCATTCTTTTACAATGTCTTCCAGCCGAGCGGTGAGAGCTACATGCTCTACACGCTCTCGGGGGCGCTCCCGGAGCAGTTCGACTTCGGAATGCCGCGCAACACCGCCGTCTTCCATCCGACTTTCGCGGGCGAATGCATCATCCGCTCCGACGACATCACCAAGGACCCGCGCTACGGGCAGAACGAGCCCCATTTCGGGATGCCCAAGGGTCACCTGCCGGTCGTGTCCTACCTGGCCGTTCCGGTAAGAAGCCGTTCGGGCGAGGTGATGGGCGGCCTGTTCTTCGGGAGCCCCGAACCGGCCCGCTTCACCGAGCGACACGAGCGGCTCATCGTCGGGATCGCCGCCCAGGCCGCCGTCGCCGTCGACAATGCCAGGCTCTATTTGGCGGTTCAGCAGGCACGGGAGACCCTCGAGCAGCGGGTCGAGGAGCGCACCGCGGAGCTCCAGAAGGTGCACGAGGCCCTTGCCCAGGCCCAGAAGCTCCAGGCGCTGGGCGAGCTGACCGGAGGCATCGCCCACGATTTCAACAACCTCATGACCGTCGTCTCCGGCTCGGCCGACGTCCTGCTGCGCCGGTCCGACCTCCCCGAAGCCAAGAGGCGCCAGTATCTGCAGGCGATCGGCGATACGGCCAAGCGGGCGACGACCCTGACTCAGCAGCTGCTTGCCTTTGGCCGGCGGCAGGCGATCAAGCCCGAAGTGCTCGACGTCGACGTCACGCTCGACGCCTTCGCCGATGTCCTGAGCCGGACTCTCGGAAGCCGGATCCAGGTTGCGCTGGACCTCGACGCCGCCCGCCGTCCCGTCCGGGTCGACCGGACCCAGCTGGAGGCCGCCGTTCTCAACGCCGCGGTCAACGCGCGCGACGCGATGCCCAAGGGCGGCCATTTGACCATCGGGACCCGGATCGTCGACGAAGGCGGCCGGCCTTTCCTGCGTCTCTCGATCAAGGACGACGGCCTGGGAATGCCGCCGAGGGTGGTCGAACGCGCGTTCGAGCCTTTCTTCACGACCAAGGAGGTCGGCAAGGGCACTGGCCTAGGCCTCTCCCAGATCCACGGCTTCGCTGCGCAGGCGGGCGGCAAGGCCGAGATCGAATCGCGCGAGGGCGCGGGCACGACGATCCACATCCTGTTGCCCGTTACCGACGAGGCCCTTTCGGTTCAGTGCGAGGGGCCCGGGAAGGCCGTTCTCCCGCCGGGGTGCCGGGTCCTGCTGGTGGAGGACAACCGACAGGTGCGCGAATTCGCGAACGAGCTCCTGGCCGACCTCGGCTGCGTCGTCCTTACGGCTGAAGACGCGGAGGCGGCCCTGACGGTGCTGAAGGCTCAGGAAGTGGACCTGGTGTTCACCGATGTCGTCATGCCCGGGTCGAGCGGCGTGGAGCTTGCCACCGGCATCCGCAAGCAGTGGCCCGGCCTGCCGGTCCTCCTCGCGACCGGATATAGCGAGGAGCTGCTCAAGACCGATCATCCCTTCAGGGTCCTGCCGAAGCCCTATGACGGCAAGAGCCTGACCGAGGCGATGGCCGGCGCGCTCGAGGACGCGCGGGCCGGCTGAGCGCCTCGGTCCGGGGCAGTCCGCGCCCCCTTGAGCCCTCTCCCGTCCTTCACGGGAGAGGAGGGGCCCAAGCGAAGCTTGGGAGGTGAGGGTCTGTAGCACTGAGTCAGCAAGACCCTCACCTCCCACCGCTTCGCGGCGGGCCCCTCGTCTCCCGCGGAAAGCGGGAGAGTGATCGATGCGCCGGACCCGCCCCTTGCCGGCAGGCCTTCGATCAAAGCCGATCGAAAACCGAGCCCATCCGAGGGCTGAACAGGCGGTCGTAGGTCTTGAGCAGAAAGCCGTCGGTCATTCCGGCGATATGGTCGCAGATCACGCGCCGGGCGCCGCCCGATTCCTCGAAACGGCGATAGGTGGGTCCGGGCAGAAGCGCCTTGGGGTCCGACGCCAGGGTCTCGAACACCGCCACCACCATCATCTGCCCCTTGAACTCCAGATGCTGGACGCTTGGGCTCAGGATCACGGTTTCGCGAACGGCGCCGACCAGCGCGTCGAGGAAGCGCCGCGGCGCCGGGTCCATGGCGGCGCGGTAGCGGGTCAGGGGCTCCTCGAACCCGCGGGCCGTCTCGATCCGGCAATGGGTGATGAAGTGGAACACCATCCGGCTGATGAAATGCTTTCGGCCGCCGCCGCCGCCGAACAAGGCGGAGACGAAGGCGCCGTAGACGTCGTTGCCGAACTCCCCGGGATATTTCGCCTTGAGCGAGTCCAGGAACCCGGCGCAGCTTTCCGGAGGAACGAGCCGCTCGAAATCCGACCGCTCGATGAGCCGGACGGAAAGCGCGTCCTCGAGATCGTGGACTCCGAAGGCGATGTCGTCGGCGAGGTCCATGATGGAGCAGTCGAAGGATTTGTGGAGGGTTCGGCCATGCCCCCCCTCGCGCGGCTCGAAGGCGCAGAGCAGGTCCCGGTCCCCGGCCGAGAGGGGCGCCAAAATCCAGTCGACCAGGGCGGCCTCACCATCGAAATAGCCCTTGGGCGGCTTGCAGGCCTTGCGATCGAGCAGCGACACCGCCGTCGTCCCGGAAGCCAGGCGAGGCCGGATTTCGGCATTCGCCAGGTGGCTCAGGGGCGCCGGATATTTGAGGACGCTCAGCAAGGTGCGCCGGGTGAGGTTGGCGCCCGCGTTCGCGGAAAATTTCTCGAGACGGCCGAGAATCCTCAGCGTCTGCCCATTCCCCTCGAACCCGCCTTCGTCGCGCATGCAGTAATTGAGCGCGACCTCGCCGCCATGGCCGAAGGGCGGGTGACCCAAATCGTGAGTGGCGCCCGATGCCTGGATCATGCTCCGCCCGGGAAGCACCGCATGCGCCGGATGATCCGGCTGGTCCTTCTCGAACTGGCGCGCGATCCCGTTCGCGATCTGCGCGACCTCCAGCGAGTGGGTGAGCCGGGTCCGATAGAAGTCGCCGTCGCCCAGGTTCAGGATCTGGGTCTTGCCTTGGAGCCGCCGGAACGAGGCGGAGTGGATGACCCGCGCATAATCCACGTCGGCGGCATCGCGCGCGTCCTCGGCCTGCCCCCGCCACGGCTCCAGACGTTCCAGCCATCCCATCCGCTTCTCCGATCCGCCCCTCCCCTAGCGCCCGGCCCGCATCGCGGCTAGCAAGCGACACATGACGGCCAATGCCGATTTGCCGACCGCCCTGCTCGCTTCGTCCGCGGAAGCGGCTCAGGCCGCCGAGGCCATGCTTCGCGGCGCCTATGATTTCGTGCCGCTGGCCGAGGCCGAGCAGGTGATCGCGCTCGGCGGCGACGGCTTCCTGCTCCAGACCCTTCACGACATGCTCAATTGCGGGCGGACCCTGCCGATCTTCGGGATGAACCGCGGGACGGTCGGCTTCCTGATGAACGAGTGGCGGATCGACGGGCTGAGGGAGCGGGTCAACCGAGCCAAGGCGGTCTCGGTCGCCCCCTTGCGCATGGAGGCGGTGACCGTCTCCGGCGAGACCGTTTCCAGCCCGGCGATCAACGAGGTCTCGCTTCTCCGCGAGACGAGGCAGACCGCGCATATCGAGGTCTCGGTCAACGGCCGCGCGGTTCTCCCGGAGCTGGTCTGCGACGGTGTCCTGGTCGCCACTCCGGCGGGCTCCACCGCCTATAATTTCTCGGCCCAGGGACCGATCCTTCCGCTCGGAGCCAACCTCGTCGCCCTGACCCCGATCAGCCCGTTCCGCCCGCGCCGCTGGAAAGGGGCGCTCGTCCCCGACGACCTCGAAATCTTCCTTCGAGTGCTCGACGCCGAGAAACGCCCGGTCTCCGCCGTCGCCGACCAGCGCGAGGTGCGCGACGTCGCCACCGTCCGGGTCTTCGTCGACCGGGGCCAGGCGCTCACCTTGCTGTTCGATCCCGAGCATGCGCTCGACGAACGGATCTCGATGGAGCAGTTCGCGGCCTGAGCCCTGTCTCCCCTCCCTGGAAGGGAGGGGACGGGGGTGGGTAGGCGAGCGCAGCGAGACTTTTTGCCCATCCGTGTTCAGCCGCCTTCGGCGGACCCACCTTCCAGGGAGGGGAGAGCGGCGCTGCCGTACGCCCAACGCCCTTGCCAGTTCGAGAAACCCGCTGCTATAGGCGCGCCTCGCCTCGAGAGGCTGCTCCCCGGTAGCTCAGCGGTAGAGCAACCGGCTGTTAACCGGTTGGTCGATGGTTCGAATCCGTCCCGGGGAGCCATTCCTTTTTCAGCCGTCGCCCACCATGCCCGCTGTAAATTCCCCCATAAGGTGTCAACGAGCGCCTCATAAGCTGTCACCAAGGAGGTCATGGACCGTGGTGAGGGTGCGAGCCTCCGGGACGAGATAAGCAACCTCCTCAGTTTGTAGGTTGCACAGACTTTTCGCGAAGCCTCATCATCGACGGTCGATTCACGGTATTCAAGAAGCGACGCGCGAGCTACTCTTCTCCTCTCCTCGGGGGAAAACTGCTCTTGAAACCGATCGATGAAATCTGCAGTCGAGGCGCCACAGAACTTTACAACGAGCTAGCCAAGCGCGTCTATTCGGAGTCAGTTACAAAAATCCGTTCAGCCATAACGTCGGCTTACTCCGACTTTATCCCACGGATTCTACCCGATTATCTGACTAGCTCCGCCTCAGATTTGTTTGATCAACCCGACGTTGGGATCCGAGCAAATGTCTTCTCGGTGAACGTGGGTAGCAGTCGTCGCGAGCTGAGCTTCACCGCAACCAGACGAGCTTGGAGCGGAGTCGACGAGTCGTTCTTAACGGAGTTCCCGCCACCTGCGCCCTGGTCGGGTGCATTGATCGGGGCCGGAGGCGGCTCAGAACCTGTTCCGCGAGGCATAAAACGCCCTCGCCGCATAGGTGGAATGTGCGTCTTAGAGGTGTCGCTAGATTGGCATGTCGGCCACGAGGACGGTTCGCAAAGCTATACCTTTCCGCTGGAGGGCGTGCCGGACCTTGCCGCTATCTGCATTCGTGTCCCAAGCGGACTGCGGCTGCCATTTACCGGGGCCGCCCGGATCGCGCTGCTCACCTCGGAGTTGGCACGCACGTTCTACTCTTGGGTCTTGGAGACGATTTCCGACGCGATTCGAAAGCAGGCCGTCAAGCTCTCTGCTCGCCTATATCGCCGCCCTCGAGTTCTGATCCCGGACATCGCCTCGACATTGGCTTTCTCCTGCCTCATCCGCGGCAAGGACTTCGTCCTGTTCGACGATCAGTCATTGACCGGTTTCGTCGACGTGATGGAGAGCAGCGTTGTCCCAACAGGAATCTCAGCTCTCAAATTGTCGAGCATACTTCTCGGCGAAATCGTGACGAAGGATCAGTCGGCGATCGCTTACGTGGTCGATAAGGCAGACGGCGACCATATAACCATCAAGCTCGCTGAAAGCCTCGCCTATAGCAACGATGAAGCTCTCCGGCACGCCATAACAGCCGCCTGGGGATCAGAGTTCCTTTGCATAAAACTATTGAACCACCGGGACGGCTTATTTGTTCTTTTTTGCCCTGCGCAGCATCAAGATCGCGTGATTACCTACCTGAAGGAGAACCTTCACTC
>DASVUW010000216.1:0-2798 GCA_036386845.1 Allosphingosinicella sp.
ACCATGCCCGCCAGCATCGCCGCCTGCGGGACGGTGAGCTTCTCCGGGGGAACGCTGAACTAATGGTGCGAGGCGGCCCGAAGCCCGTAGGTGTTGTCGCCGAGATAGACGTTGGAGAGGTAGCGCTCGAGTATCTCCTCCTTGCTCAGCCAGGCTTCCAGCCAGAAGGCGATCAGCACTTCCTGACCTTTGCGGGCCAGGGTCCGGTCGGCGGTGAGGAAGGATATCTTGGCGAGCTGCTGGGTGATCGTGCTTCCGCCCTCGCGGACTCCGCCCGCGCCGACATTGCGCCAGGCGGCCCGGGCGATGCCGCGAAGGCTGATCCCCAGGTGCGAGTGGAAGCTTCGGTCCTCGATCGAGATGAAGGCGGCCGGAACATGCTTGGGCAGCTGGGAAATCTTCACCGGCTCGCGGATATCGGCGCCTCGCCGGGCGATCGGATGGCCTTCGACCGAGACGAGGGTGAGGCTCGGAGCGGCGATCGGCTGAAGCGACTTGGACAGAGGCGCCGTGATCGCAAGCCAGGCGACGATCAGCATGAACAGGGCGATCAGGCCGAGTAGGATCCGCCTCCAGCCCCAGCGCAGCGGGTTGTACCAGGCGCGCTTCGTGGGCGCGGGCGGCGGTTCGAGCGGTGGGCCTCCCGGGGCCTGATACTGGGCCGGGGTCGGTTGCCACTGGGCGGTCTGGTCCAAACGCATTCCCTCTTCTTAGCGGCAGAACGACGAGTCGGGAATCAGGTTGCGCCGCCTTGCTAATCTTCCCGTCATGCCGGCGAAAGCCGGGACCTCGGGGAGATCCGCAGAGACTTCTTGTCCTGAAGTCCCAGCTTTCGGGTTCCCATCAAAGTACTACTTTGATGGGGTCCCTCCCGGGATGACGGATCGGCCTCGCGGACGGCGCTCAGGAGGAGGTCGGGGTGGCTGTGATGCGGCATGTGGCCGGCGCCCTCTATTTCGGTAAGGCGGGCGTTGGGCAACAACCGGGCGAGCGCCTTGCCCTGGCCGTTCTGCTGGACGATCCTGTCGCTGGTTCCGGCGAGGATATGGACAGGCATTTGGACCTGGCGGAGATCGATCGTTCCGGCTGGCGACAGCGGCAGCACGGCCGCCGCATCCTCGCCCTCATGGACGAGGATGTCGGAATCAAGCACCTGCGCGTAGGGGAAGCCCTGTTTCCAGACATCCGGCACGTCATCGGGCGAGAACATCAGCGTCTGGAGCAATCCCAACGTCGCGCGGTCGAAGCCGCTTTGAGCGCCGAGGCGCGACAGGAGCGGTCCGATCACCGGCGCCGACCGCGGCGCCAGCAGGCCGTGCTCGATGAGGCGCGGCTCGGGAAAGGCTAGCGGCGCCACCAGAACCAGAGCAGATACCCGCTCCGGGAACCGCTCCGCCAGCGCGAGCGAAACGAGCGCGCCGAAGCTGTGGCCGACGATCACGGCCGGCCCGATGCCGAGACGGTCGAGCCCCGAGGCGATCTGGGCGGCCTGGTCCCGCGGAGTGCCGACGAAGCGCGGACGGCGACTGAGGCCGTGGCCGGGGCGGTCGATCAGAGTGACTCGAGCCGTTTCCGCCAGGGCGTCGGCAGGGCCGCTCAGCCAGTCATAATGGGTGTTGAGCGCTCCGTGGAGCAACAGCACGTCGGACCCCGTTCCGCGCTGGAGCGCGTGGAGGCTCCGGTCGAATCCGAGGTCGATGGTCGTTGCTTCCCACATGGCCGCTCAACCCCCGGACGCGGCGATGGCTCCGCTCAGCTTCGCAGGTGGATTGGGCGGCGCGTCTTGAGGTCGAAGGAATCGCCGTTGGAGAGGACATGGACCCGCACGTCGTGCATCGAGAGGGCGCTCTCCGAGCGCGCCTCGGCGACGTTACAATAGCTGACGTCGGACCCGTCGACGACGTAGACCGCGCCGCTTCCGATCACCCGGAAGACCTCGTCCTCGACCACCGCCGCCGTATCCTCGTCGATGCCCATTCCCAGCACCCTGGGATTGTGCGCCACGGCCCCGATCAGCCGGCCGAAGCGGCCGCGCTCCGCGAAATGCTGGTCGATGATGACGTCGCGGACGAGACCCATGCCGGGGGACATGTGGAGGTCCCCGATCCGGTGGGTCTCCTTGCTGGTGCCCTTGACCAGCATCGTCTCGCTCATCACCGAGGCGCCCGCCGACGTGCCGGCGACGACCCCGCCGCGTTCGTACAGGGCCCGGATCTTGGCCTCGATACCCGTGTCGCCGATCTGGCTGGTGATCCGAAGCTGGTCGCCGCCGGAGAAGAAGATCCCGGCCGCGTCGTCGAGCACCGAGAGCTTCTCGCGGTCCCCCGCCTGGCTTCGCTCCTCCACGTAAAGCTCGACGAGGTTGGCGAGGCCCAGATCGGCGAAGGCCTTCTCATATTCGTCGAAATAGCCTTCGGGGCGATGACTGGCGACGGTGGCGAGGACGAGCTTGCCGCCATGGACCTGCTTCGCCACCTCGCGCAGGATCGCGCGCTCGCCCTTGGGATCGCGGTCCTCATGCCCGCCGATTATGATCAGGCAGCCCTTTGGGCGCCGTTCCTCTTCAGCCACGTCGTTCTTCTTCCTTGCTCAAAAATGCTTTGGGGTGGGGCGCCTCGGAGCTCGCATAGGCCACGGCGAAGGCGGGGCTGTTATGCGCCCAGCCGATCCGCCCGTCCTTTGCGATGGCGATCCCGCCGCCGTCGGCGGAGGCTCCGCCGACTCCGGGGAGTTGCTCGACGGCCTTCCTCACCGACTCTTCGGGTCCGTCCCTGCCGATGCTCGCCATGACCTGGGCG
>DASVUW010000217.1:0-7990 GCA_036386845.1 Allosphingosinicella sp.
GCCATGCTGCCGCCGTGGCGGTCCCCCAGGACGACCGGCGCCTCGTCCGCCCCGCCGCGCGGCGGCATGGAGTGGCAATCGAGGAGGATCGCGATTCCGAAGCGGGCCTTGGCGGCCTGCAACTCCGACTCGAGCGCGGCGTGGTAGGGGCGATGGATGAGCTCGACGCGGCGAGCCACTTCGGCCGCGGCGATGCGCTGCCGCCAGATCGCGCCCGATCCGGCGATCCGCGCCGGGATGAGGCCGAGGCCGCCGCGGGTGCGCGCGGAATCGACCGTCATATGGGCCGCCGGGCGGGGGTGCACCATGGTGGGATCGAGCTCGCGCTCGTCGCGGTTGAGATCGATCTCGGCGCGCGGCGAATCGGCGATCAAAGCCGCCGCCCCGCCCTCCACCGCTCGCCAGACGAGCCGGTCGACCAGCCGGTCTTCCAGGGTCTCGAGCCGGGCCCGCGGAAGCCGGGCGGAAGCGAGCAGTCCGTCCGAATAGGCGCGGCCCGCATGGGGCACCGACACGACCACCGGCGAGGCCGGCTTTTCGGGTCCGAGGCGTCGGAAAGGGGACAGGGAATCGCGCATTTGCAGTTGCAAGGTAAGTAGTCCGGTTTTGGCACGCAATCATCTTCGGCTGCCGCGCGATGCGCATCCGGCTCCGGCGCGCTGGAAAAGCGCGGCGTCTTCGGGCATAGAAAGGGCGGCGGGCGCGCATCGGGCGCGGCCGGTTCAGGGGCATTCATGTTCAGGATCCTGCTGGCGGAGGACGATGCCTCGATGCGGACCTATCTTGCCCGGGCGCTCGAGCGCGCCGGGTACGAAGTGGTGCCAGTCGACCGCGGCACCGCCGCTTTGCCCCTGCTCGAGGCCGGGAGCTTCGACCTGCTCCTGACCGACATCGTCATGCCGGAAATGGACGGGATCGAGCTTGCCCAAAAGGCGGCGGCGATCGCGCCCGAGATGCGGGTCATGTTCATCACCGGCTTCGCAGCGGTGGCTTTGAAGGCCGGCAAATCGGCCCCGAGCGCGAAAATCCTCTCCAAGCCGTTCCACCTGCGGGATCTGGTCTCGGAGGTCGACCGTCTGTTCCAGACCGAGGACCAGCACGGGCGGCTTTGAGCCGGCTCGAGGCCGCATGACCTCATTGGGGAGTTACTGTCCCCCGTCCCGTGTTTCACTTTTTAACGAAAATTACAGAGCATGGCTTTACTGTAATCGTAGGGTGAAGACGCTGGGGCCGTGGGGGATATCGGATGAAGCACGTGGGGCCAATGGCGCCGGGGCGCGCGGTCGAGCCGCGCGCCGGGGGAAGCCTGAATTCGCCCTGGGTGCGCGATGCGGCCGAGAGGCGGGGGAGCCGGAGTGCCGACCGCTTCCGCAGGATCCTCGACCATATTCCGCATATGGTCTGGTCCACGCAGCCCGACGGCTATCATGATTATTACAGCCGGCTCTGGTACGAGTTCACTGGGGTGGAGGAAGGTTCGACGGACGGCGAAGCCTGGAGCGACATGTTCCATCCGGACGATCGCGAGCCGGCCTGGGGATTGTGGCGGCACTCGCTGGATACGGGCGATCCCTACCAGATAGAATATCGTTTGAGGCACCATTCCGGCGAGTATCGCTGGGTGCTCGGTCGGGCCTGGCCCGAGCGGGATCCCGAGGGGCGGATCGTCCGCTGGTACGGCACATGCACCGACATCCATGACAAGAAGCTGGCGCGGGTTGCCACCGGTGAGGCCGAGGAGCGGTATCGGCTCGCACTGCGCGCGACCCAGGACGCGATCTGGGACTGGGACCTGACGTCCAATCAGGTGTTGTGGAACGACTCGCTTCGAAGCGTCTACGGCCACTCGCTGGATAAAAATGAAAGCACGGGAGACTGGTGGCTCAGCCAGGTCCATCCCGATGATCGTGACCGAGTTCAGGAGAGCATCCACCGCGTCGTCCACGGCGATGGCAGCAGTTGGACCGCGGAATATCGGTTCAGACGCTCCGACGGACGCTTCGCCGACGTGTTAGACCGGGGCACCGTCCTGCGCGACGAGACGGGACGGGCGCTGAGAATGATCGGCGCATTGCTGGACCTGTCGGAACGAAAGCGCAGCGAAGAGGCCCTTCGCGCCAGCGAATTGCTTCACCGAAGCGTCATCGAAGCCAGCGCGGATTGCATCACCATCCTCAGCCTCGACGGGAGGCTGGAGCATATGAACAGTCCCGGCGTGTCGCTCCTCGAACTCCCCGATTTCGAAGCCGTGCGGGGGGACGATTGGCCGGCCCTGTGGCCGGATTCAGCCCACAAGTCGGTCGAGACCGCTCTTGGCGAAGCGCGCAAAGGGAATCCTTACCGCTTCACCGAATTCTGCCCGACCTCGAAGGGAACCCCCAAATGGTGGGATGTGGTCGTCACTCCGATGGCGAACGAGCGGGGCGAGGTTACCCGCCTTCTCTCGACCGCTCGGGACATCACGATCAGCCGCGAGACCGCGGAGCGGCTTCGGTGGTCGAGCGAGCATGACGCGCTGACTGACCTGCCGAACCGCCGGTCCTTCCAGTCGCACCTGCAGGCGGCGACGTTGCGCGCCATGGAATCGGGCGAGCTGGTGGGCCTCCTGCTCCTGGACCTCGATCATTTCAAGCACGTCAATGATACGCTCGGACATCTGGCCGGGGATCACGTCCTGCAGACGTTCGCAAGGCGGCTCAAGAGCTGCGTCCGGACGGGCGACCTGGTGGCGCGCCTGGGCGGCGACGAGTTTGCCGTGATCCTGGATGGAGTCAAAGGGCGCGAAGATCTGCTCAGAGCCGGGGAATCCATCCTGGCGCGCCTCGATGCGCCGATGCGATTCGAGGGCCGAGCCATCAGCGCTGGTGCAAGCATTGGAGGGGCTCTGTTTCCTGCAGACGCCTCGAATGCCAATGAACTGTTCAAGAACGCGGACACCGCCCTTTACGCGCTCAAGGCCTCGGGCCGCGGGGGCACCCGCATGTTCCATAACTATATGCGCGAGGAGGCTCAAAAGGCGGCCTCCCAGCTCAGCCTCGCGCGGATCGCGATCTCCGAAAAATCGGTCGTGCCGCATTATCAGCAGAAAGTGGACCTCGGGACCGGCCGGATCCGGGGGTTCGAAGCGCTTCTGCGCTGGCGCCATCCCCGCCGCGGGCTCCAGCTTCCCGAAACGGTGTCCGAAGCCTTCAAGGACTATGAGCTCGCCTCCAAGATTGGTGCGCTCATGCAGCAGAAGATCTTCAGCGACATGACCCGCTGGCGCAAGTCGGGGATCGATTTCGGACGGGTTTCGATCAACGCGGCCCCGGCCGAGTTCCTCCGCGACGACTTCGCCGAGCGGCTGCTGGCTCGGCTCTCCCAACATGGGCTCGAGGAGAGCCTCGTCGAGGTGGAGGTGACGGAGCATGTCTTCCTGGACCGAGGCGCGGAATATGTCGCCCGGGCCCTCAACCTCCTGAACAAATATGGAGTCCGGATCTCGCTCGACGATTTCGGGACCGGCTATTCGTCCTTGTCCCATCTGCGCGATTTCCCGGTCGACGTGGTGAAGATCGACAAATCCTTCGTGGCCCGGATGGCCGACCAGGCGGATATCGCGTCGATCGTCTCGGCCGTTCTCGACCTGGCGGCCAGCCTGGACATTGAAGTCGTCGCCGAAGGCATCGAGACGGAGGAGCAGGCCGAGCTGCTTCGCCGGAGGAATTGCACCTTTGGCCAGGGCTATCTGTTCGGAAGAGCGGTCGCGTCGGAAGAGGTGCCCGTCCTGCTGGCGAGGTGAACCTCGCAGCCCGCCGGTCGAGTGCGCCGATCGGGACGAATGGAGGCAGGGGGCGGGTTGCACCCGTCCGGGGCGCCCGCTACATGGCCCCCCAGTGGGCGTGTAGCTCAGTGGTAGAGCACTGTGTTGACATCGCAGGGGTCGCAAGTTCAATCCTTGCCACGCCCACCATTAGAGAGCCCCGGACATCCGCGGATTTCCGGGGCTTTTTAGCGTCTGAACGGCACCGCTCAACGGCTTCGGCGTTGCTCGTGTCAGGCCGGCTGATCCCGCCGATCCAGCACCTCGTAATGGACGGCGCGCTCATCGAAGCGCGCGAGGACTGCCCGCGCCGCGGCGGGTACGTGGGCGACGCCATGATCCTCCCCGGCGAAAGCCTTGACCGACTCCAGATCGTCGAACCACATGATCGTCGCGAATTCGACTTCGTCCCCGGCGTCGCGCCGCATGATGTCGATATGCCGGAATCCCCGGATAGCGCGCGCCTCTATCATTTCCGGAACGACCGTCCCGCGCAGCAGCGCCTCATAGGCGTCCGCGTTCCTGCGGTCTGTCCACCCGCGCCAAAACCTGCAGATCATTGTCGCCCGGCTCCGATCGCGGCGATGCGATCGTGATCGCGCAGGAGGAACAAGGCGACGAGCCCGGCGAGCATCGGCCAGGCCGAGAAGAAGAGAATGTTCTCGAGCGGCTCGAGATAGGCGCGCCAGGAGACGAGCGTCGTCACCAGGTGCATGAGGAGCACGGCGCCATAGGTCCACTTCCGGGCGGCGCCCGCGAGAAAGCCCAGCACGATCGCACCCTGGGCGATGCCGATCGCTCGGATGATCGGTTCGCCGACTCCGGCAAGCCCGTAAAAGGATTCCAGCACCGCGGCGCCGTGGTCCGGGTTCAGGATCTTGTCGAACGCCCAGACCATGAAGACGCCGCCGAGGCTCAGTCTCAAAAGCAGCAGCGACAGAGAGAGGCGGCGGCCGGTGTCGGCGGTCATGTCAGGCGCCTTTCGAGTCGCGGGACGCCGATCCCTCGGCCGGGGGGCGCCGGCCGACGATCATCTTCAGGGGCCCATGGTCTTCGAAATGAAGCGTGCCCGCGGGCACGAAAACCCTGTCGCCGGGCCCGAAGCTGTGGATCGCGCCTTCGTCCGGGATGCCCAGTCGGAACTCGCCCGTCAGGATGTGAAGGCATATGTCATGTTCGTGCCGGTGAGGCTCGGTCCTTGCCGCGGAATACAGCTTCGACTCGGCCGCAAATCCTCCCTCGGCGATTTGAGACAAAGCCTCCGCTTCCGAGGCGGCGGTGCAGTCCATTTTCTCGATCGGCATTCCCGACTTTCCCTCTCTCATCCTGCGGCCTTAGGACAGAGGCGCTCGCGGAGGAAGCCGATCACTCGGTCGACCGCCTGGTGCGTCGGTTCGCCTTCGCGATCTATGAGGCCGATGGTCAGCACGCTGTGCGGAGGCTCCGCATGGGGCTTTGCCGATCGACCCGGCACCTCGATGGCCTCGAATCCGTGGCGGAGCTCGCGGCGGAGCGTTTCGAAGCGGGCGCGGCGGCAGAACAGGAGATCGCCGGTGAAGCGGACGCCGAGCACCTTCAGCCCCTCCTCGTCGATGCGACGGCGGGCGTTTTCCAGAGTCTCGGGCGTCACATGAAGCGCCGCGGCCTTGCGGCGGCTGATCGGCAGCGGGAACGACGGGTGCGCCATGACCGGTGCGACGACGGCATCGTCGAGAGTCATGGTCAGCGCGAAATTTCCGGTGACGCACATTCCGACCGCCCCGACGCCGCGTCCGCCGATCTCGGCATGGACATGCCGGGCCAGGGCCCTCAGCCAGTCGGCGATGGGGCTCGACCGGCTCTCCGCCAGCACCTGCCACTCGCGGCTGACGCATAGCTTCGCCAGTTCCCACACACGCCGCGGCTCGCTGGTCTTCGCGCCGAGCACACCGAACAAGTGCGGCATGAAGACCGTAAAGCCGGCATCCGCCACCTTGCGCGCGAACCGTGCCACCTCGGCCGAGATGCCCGGGACCTCGTGCATCACGACCACCGCCGGACCGCTGCCCTTTCGGTATACGGTTCGCTCTTCGCCACCATGCGAGAAGCCTGAGGTCACGAAGTCGACGAGATTGTCCACGCCGGAGGAACGCGCACAGCCTGGATTCGGCTCAACCGTCTTCGCTACAGTTGGACCCGCGCTGTTCATGGATCCCGGCCTTCGCCGGGATGACGGGACCTGTCAGCCTAAGCAGGATCACGCTCTAGCCAGCCAGCTGTTCGAAGACGCTGCTCATCAGTGCCCCGGCGTCGAGGCTCGGCTGCTGGACCTCGATATTGTCGATGTTGAGGTCGAGCCCGTTCGCTTCCGACCAGCGCACCGGCATTCGAACGCCAAGCGTCATGTCCGGACCGAACGAGCCGAGCTGGCGGCTCCATGGGCCGTATGTGTGGGTCGCCTCCGTGACCCAGAGGTCGACCCCGACCGTAACCGACGCGTTGGCGGAAAGCTCGAATTTGGGCCGTGCTTCGGCGCTCAGGTTCGCGTCGAGGGCTAGTCCGGCCTGACGGCTCCAGCTGATGTCGACCGCCGCCGTGGCGCCGACCTGGACTCCCAGCGCTCCGGTCAGTCCGACGCGCCCCTCGACATAGGCGACGGCCGCCCGGGCCCTGAGGCCGCCGCTGACTCCGAGACTCAGGCCGGCATAAGCTGGAACGACGAACTCGCCATGACCGGTGATCGTCGCGTCTTCGGGATGGTCGAGATCCATCACCGCGCCGATCTGGGCGTTGCGGATCTGGCCCGGCCCGACATAAGCGTTGAAGGCGACGCTCGCCTCGACGAAAGCCATGATTCCGACCCCGACGCCCGCGACCGACACCCCCCAGATCGGGAATTCGGGCGGCGACAGGGTGAACAGGTGGCGATTATAGTCTTCCCTCGGGAAGAGGTCGTAGGTGGGCGGAAGGGCGATGGCTCCGGAGATGACGATCCGCTGGTCGGGCGTATATTCGATTCCGGCCGTCCCGGTGAGGACGTTGCCGAACCGCACCGTCACGCTTCCCCGGCCCCAGACGTTCACGTTTCCCGTCGGCGGGCCCTCGATCGGATTTCCGTGCTCGTCGATCTGGCGGTTGGTCGCAGTGAAGTTGAGCGTGCCGGTCGCCGGACCACGAGCGACCTGGCCCTGGCCGGTGACGGCGAAGGCGCCGTTGGCGTAGGCGAGCGCGAGCGTACCGGTCGTTCCGGGAGCGGCGAGGGTGGCGGTGCCAGTGCCTGAAAATTGCCAGTCGGCGTCGGGGGGCTTTACCGCGCTGAACGACATTATTGCGCTCTGCACGGCCGGCAGGTTGGAAAGAGGCAAAGCGACATTGTCGGCCCCGATCCTGAGGCCCTCCGCCTCCGTATAACCTACGTTGATGACTGTGCCGCGCAACGGTCCGCCGAGGTTCAGCGTCCCGGTGACGTCGACCCTCTCGCGGCTGATGCCCACCGTCACCGTACCCGAATCGACACCCGGGATCCGGCCGGCCTGGACGCCGAGAGTGGCCTGGGCGCTCAGCGTATCGGCATCGATGTCGTAGGTGACGGACACCGTCGCCGGGTTCAGGAAGTCCATTGCGAGGTTGAACGTGCCGACGAGCCGCGGATTTTCCGACAGCTCGGCGACGACGGAGCCTTTTCCGAGATTGCCGAGCTCGAACGCGGCCGCCCCTTCCACGAAAAAGCCTCTTTCGCCGACGCCGAGCCCGATGGTCGTGTCCGTGACTCGAAGTGGCCCGAGGCTGAAATTGGCCTGCGGAACGGGAACATCCATCATGATCCGGGAGCCGCGGATCGCCAGCTGGGCGTTGAGCTGAGGAAATATGGCCAGGGAGGACAGGACGCTTCCGGTGCCCACAAGCTCACCGTCCGAGCTGATCCCGATATCCGTGAAGGTCAGCGGGCAGAGCGGCACGAAGGTCGGAGTTCCGACGAGCTCGAAGATCGACGGCTTCGACACGTAGCCGTTGAGGCCGAGCCTTTCGCTTCGCTTCACCTTGATCGGTCCGGTCAGCTCCTCGATCAGCTCTCCGCCGCGCGAAGTCTTGAATATCCTGACCTGGATGGTCATCAGATCGCCGCCGTTCGCGGAAAGATCGCCTTCGCCCAAATAGGTCGCGCTGAGCGCTTCCACGCCATTGTAGAAAAAGCCCGGCATCGTCAGG
>DASVUW010000218.1:0-8697 GCA_036386845.1 Allosphingosinicella sp.
TGTCATGACGGGCAAAAGCCGAACATGCCTGAAGATGACATCGGCGCCGCGCACGACGGGGCGCAGGCGGTCTTTGCCGCCTTTCGCTCCTGGGCGTGGATTTGCCCGCGGGTGGACCCTCGTGACGCGGCAGCAGGCGACGTCGCCATTGCAACCGGCCTCGAGGCGAGGAGGCGCCTGTGAGCGAAGCGGCCGGTCCTTGTCAGCTGCGCCTGCGAAAGCCCTATGTGATTTTCATGGGCGACGTCGTGGATCCTGCCTCGGCCAAGACCGGTTTCGGTCTTCGCGATTGGTGCCCGGAGGATTCGATCGGACAAATCCGGACCGCCCCCGGCGCGGTCGATCTCGGCCTTCCCGAAATGACGGCCCGAAAGGCCGTGCAGGCCGGAGCCGGCTCGCTGGTAATCGGCATCGCGCCGGACGGCGGCAGGCTGCAGGAATCGTGGATTCCAACCCTTGCCGCGGCAGCTGCAGCAGGCCTGGATGTCGTAAGCGGGCTCCACACCCGGCTCGAAGCCTACCCCGCGATCGTTGCCGCGGCGGAATCGGCGGGGACCCGGCTGATCGATGTCCGGCATCCGGGAAAAAGCTTTCCGGTCGGAACCGGGCGCAAGCGAACCGGCAAACGCCTTCTGACCGTCGGAACCGACTGCGCCTTGGGGAAGAAGTACACGGCCCTCAGCCTCACGGCCGAGCTTCGAGCCCGGGGCGTAGCGACGACCTTTCGAGCAACAGGGCAGACGGGGATCATGATCGCCGGAGCCGGTATCCCGATCGACTCGACGGTGGCCGACTTCATCGCAGGGGCCGCCGAGGCGCTGTCGCCCGACGCGCCGCCCGATCATTGGGACGTGATCGAGGGTCAGGGTTCCCTGTTCCATCCATCCTATGCGGCCGTCACCCTCGGGCTCGTCCATGGATCGCAGCCCGATGCCATGGTGCTGTGCCACGACCCGCGCCGCCTGGCGATCGACGGCTTGCCCGATTTCCCGCTTCCGCCACTGGCCGTCGCGATCCGCCGGTATGAAGAGGCGGCAGGATTGACGAACCCGTCGGCCCGAGTCGTCGCTCTCTCCCTCAATACCGGAGCAATGAGCGATGAGGCGGCGGCGGCGGCGCTCGATTTCGCAGCCTCGGAGTCGGGCCTTCCGGTCACCGACCCGATGCGTTGCGGAGCGGCCCTCCTCGCCGACTCTATACTAGGGTGATGTCCTGGAGGCTTTCGCTCGATCGGTTCGAATGGCCGTTGCGCGAGCCTTTCGTGATCGCGCGCGGCGCGCAAACCGCGCAGCCGACCCTCATGGTCAGCATCGAGGACGAGTCCGGCCATCGCGGCCGCGGCGAGGCATGTGGAGTCGATTATCATGGCGAGACCGTCGCCACGATGCGAAGCGAGATCGAAACGTGCCGGCGTTCGATCGAGCGCGGCCTGTCCAGGGAGGAGCTTCAGAATCTCCTGCCCGCCGGGGGCGCGCGCAATGCGGTGGATTGCGCGCTGTGGGATCTGGAAGCGAAAAGGCGCGGCTTCTCGCTGTTCGAGGGATTGTCCTTTCCACAGCCGACCGCCTTCACCATCGGCATGCGCAGCCTCGAGGCTTACGAGGCCGCGGCTCGAGCCCATTCCGAATTTCCCTTGCTCAAGGTCAAAGTGGGCGCCGGCGATCCACTGCCGGCGGTGGCGGCCGTCCGTCGCGGCGCCCCGAACCCGGGACTCATCGTCGACCCCAATCAGGCCTGGACGGCCGCGGATCTGAAGCGCTTCGCTCCCCCGCTCGCCGATCGCGGCGTCGTCCTGATCGAGCAGCCCGTGCCGGTGGGCGCCGAAACGGAGCTTGCGGGTTGGAGCTCGCCCATCGCCCTGTGCGCTGACGAGCTAGTCAGCACGCGAAAGGACCTTGCGCGGGCCCGCGGCCTCTTCGCTTGCGTCAACATCAAGCTCGACAAGACCGGCGGCCTCACGGAAGCCTTGCTGCTCGCCCAAGAGGCGCACGGGCTGGGGATGCAGGTCATGGCAGGCTGCATGGCCGGATCCTCGCTGTGCATGGCGCCGTCGCTCGTCCTCGCGCCGCTCTGCAGCTTCCTCGATCTCGACGGCCCCTTGCTTCAAATCGGGGACGTAACGCCGGCGCTCAGCTACCGCGGCGGATGGATCGACCGGCCTTCCGCCGCGCTCTGGGGCTGATCCCCGACGACCCGCGGGATGATGGTAAGGCCCTCATTCCCGCTCGATCCTGCCGCGCCGTCAGGACTCAATCCAGAGGCACGGCGGTCGTGAATTTTATCGTGTGCTTTATGAAGCTCGTTTCATAACGGCGCACGATGGGCATGCTTGCCAGCTTCTCGGCAAAGATATTGAAGTGATCCATATCCCTGACGGACGCGAGCAATAATATGTCGCTCGCGCCGGTGATCGCTACGGCAAGCTGAACCTCGGGCAGGGCGCGAATGGCGCGCCTGAATTGATCCGCCTCCTGGGGATGGTGCCGGTCCAGTTGCACGTGGACGATCGCTGTCACCCTCCTTTTTCGAAAGCCCTCGCTCAGGATGACGACTTCTTTCTCGATGACGCCTTCTTGAGTGAGGTTCTGGATCCGCCGCGTTATGGCGGACCGCGAAAGGCCCAGCGTCTCTCCGAGCTTGTCGGCCGTCCGGCCGCTATCCTCCTGGAGAAGAGCCAGCAAAGCATAGTCGATATTGTCCATTCACAAGGCATGCGCATCGCCGGTCGGCGACGCAACCGAAATGCGAGCGATTCCCCAGAATCGGTCACAAGATGCGCATTGGTGCGATACCCTCCTCGCAGCGCAGACACGGGTGCACATTTCGATGACGGTCATTTCCAGCGGACGGGGCATCATCCGGTCGGCCCGAACAATCGGCAGCTTCAAGAATATCGGAATGGCGCTCAGCGCCGTTGCGCTTCTCTCCTCCTGCGGCGGTGGCGGTGGCGGTGGCGGTTCAGGCGCGAATCCGTCGCCGCCCGTTGCCGGCCCGGCACCGGCTCCTCCTCCCCCGCCGCCTCCAGCCGCAATCGCCTGCTCGCTTCGTGATCGTCAGGACTGGGCCGCCGCCCAGCTCAACGAATGGTATCTCTTCCCCGAATTGCTCGCCGCGGGTCTCAATCCGGACAGCTTCACTACGGTCAAGGACTATATCGACGCCCTGGTCGCGCCGGCCCGGGCCCAGAACAAGGACCGCTTCTTCACGCGCATCAGCTCCATGACGGACGGCGACGAGTTCCTGGGTTCGGGCTCCAGCATCGGCTTCGGCTTCCTCTTGTCGACCGATGCGGCCGCCGGACGAGCGTTCGTGTCGGAGTCGTACGAAGGCGCGCCGGCACTGGCCGCCAATATCGACCGCGGCACGGAGATCCTGGCGATCGGCGCCAGCGCGTCCGAACTGAAAACCGTCAGCTCGATCATCGCCGCCGAGGGCGCCGAGGGCGTGTCCGCCGCCTTCGGCGCCGCGACGGTCGGTCTGAGCCGCCTGCTTCGAGTGCGCGACCCGAACGGCACCACCCGAGACGTCACCCTGAGCAAGGCGGCCTATACGGTCGACCCGGTGTCGAACCGCTACGGCGCCCTCATCCTCAACGACAATGGCAAGAGCGTAGGCTATCTCAACTTTCGCACCTTCATCGGGGCCCCGGCCGAGGCCGGCCTGCGCGGCGCTTTCGCCCAGTTCCGGGCCCAGGGGATCACCGAGGTCATCGTGGACCTGCGCTACAATGGCGGCGGCCTCACCTCCACCGCCGCGCTGCTCAGCAATTTGCTGCAGGGCAATCGTTCGACCTCCGATGTGATGTCCCACGTCACGTTCCGGGCCAGCAAGTCCGGCAACAACAGCACGACCTACTTCGCGCCGCAGCCGCAGTCGATCTCGGCGACCAGGATCGCCTTCATCGCCACGGGCAGCTCCCGTTCGGCCAGCGAGGCGGTGATGAATGTCGCTCTGCCCTATCTGGGCGCGAATGCGGCTCTGATCGGAAGCGACACCGCCGGAAAGCCGGTGGGGCAGAAGTTCCTGGATCGGCCCGCCTGCGACGATCGGCTGATCGCGGTCGCCTTCGCCACCAGGAATGCGAACCAGCAAGGCGATTATTATGACGGCCTCGCCTCCAAGTTCCAGTCGACGTGCAGCGCTCCCGACGACATCCAGCGCGCGCTCGGCGACCCGCAGGAAGCGTCGATCCGAGCGGCTCTGGACTTCCTGGCGGGCCGCCCTTGCGCCCCGATCAGCGGCGGCGCGGCCGCGGCTTCGGGCGAAGTGAAGCCGATCATCAGCTGATCGATTTCGGATCGGCGCGCGATCCTTCACTGCTGTCCGACCGCCTGGCTGAAGCCGGGGTCTCAGCCATGGCCGAGGAGGCGGGTCGCTCGCGGCGGCGACAGATCCGCCCGGCGATCCTGAAGCGGAAGCCGAACCCTGACGAAGCGAGGCGGCCCTGCGCCCGCGCTTCCTGCCTTATAAGGGAAGCGCCTTATAAGGCACTCGATTACCGGATTTGAACGATCTGGCGGGTCACCCGCCTTTCGCGAAAGGGGCCGTGTTCCACACGCAAGGGAAAGCCACGAGTCCAGCCGGGGTCGGGCTGCGGCTTGAGAAGTGAATCCTGACCCTCGAAATCGGCCCTTAGCCGGCGCTGGCCGTGCGAGACCGTGCTTGGCCGGCGAAAAGCATGCCAGGCCCCGCTTGAGGCGCCCCGGCCCGGCCTCTATGCTCGGCCCACAACAAGGGGCTCGAACCATCATGAAATTCTCCTACAGCGCCGTCTGGGCCGACTTGACCGCCCTGCTGCGCAGCCACGCTTCGCTGATCGCCACCGTCGCGGGCGTGTTCATCTTCCTTCCCAGGCTCCTGGTCGGCTATTTCCTGCCCCAGCCCGACCCGTCGGACCCCGCTCGGCTCCTCCAATTGTGGGGCGAATATTTCATCGCGAACTGGCCCTGGCTGATCCTCAACAGCCTCGTCGGGATGGTCGGCTCGATCGCCATCCTGCTTCTCATCTTCGCCCGGGGTATCACGGTCGGCGGAGCGATCGCGGCGGCTCTGGCGCTGCTCCCCGTTTATTTCATAGCGTCCGTCCTCGGCAACCTCGCCATGGGCATCGGCTTCCTCCTCCTCATCGTCCCGGGCCTCTACCTTCTGGGTCGGCTGGGGCCGCTCAACGCCGTCGTCGCCGCCGAGACGCACCGGAACCCGATCGCCGCGCTCCGCCGCTGCTGGGCGCTCACCGAAGGCCATGGCTGGGCCTTATTGGGCCTGATCCTGATCGTCGGGATCGCCGCGGCGATCGTGGTCGGGATTGCGACCACCTTGCTCGGGATCGTCTTCGTGCTCGCCGCCGGGCAGGATGTCGGGCAGCTGCTCGTCCTCATTTTCAGGACCGCCGGGGATTCCGCGATGATCACGCTGATGCTGGTTCTCGCGGCGGCCATCTACCGACAGCTCAGCGAGGGACGGTCAGCCGCCGCCGCTTCCGCTGCTGACGCTCCCCCCGCCAACTAGAGGGATTTGGGGGGCCGATTCGGGTGGAAGGAGGCCCTCGAGGCGCGGATCCGGGAAGCTTTCGAAGGCGCGCTTCACGGCCGTGAAGCCGGCCCTGAGATAGGCCTTGAGCGCGGCCGGATGGTCGAGCGTGCAGGTGTTGACCAGGACCCGCTCGACTCCCGGGCGCCAGGCCAGTGCCAGGGTCCGGGCGAGGAGCCAGGCGCCGTGGCCCTTGCCGGCCAGTTCGGGGACGAGGCCCAGGAAGCGGATCAGGGCCAAACCGGGGTTTCGCAGATCGAGCTCGACCATTCCGACCTCGATCCCGGCCCGGTCGACGACCGAGTGGACCTCGGCCATCTCTGAGCGGAGCCTTTCGTCGTCCATGAGCAGCCGAGAATACCAGAGCCAGCGCGCTCCAACGCGCTCGAAGAGCAGTCGGTAGCGGGCCGGCTCCGGGTCGCGCCAGCGTTCGAGCCGGAAAGGCGAGTCGGGGAGCGCGCGCGGCCTCGGCCGCTCGCGCATCTCGAGGTAGGTAACGACTGCACCGATATGGCCTTGGGGGAGGGGGGTGAGCATGGCGCCTTCTAGCGGAGCGGCGCGGGATCGGTCACTTCGGAAAAGCGCCTGATAGGAAGGTGAGCTTGTCTACTCGCTCGACGAGGCGCGCGAAGGGACAGATCCGGTTTTTGATATGGTGGACGCACTAGGGCTCGAACCTAGGACCCGCTGATTAAGAGTCAGCTGCTCTACCAACTGAGCTATGCGTCCATGCCTGTCGGGCAGACGGGCCCTCTAGAGCCGGCAGCGGCGGATTGCAACCGATGGCGAGCGAGCTTTCGCGAGCGCGACTTCGCCCCAGCGGAGGCTGGGGCCCCGGGGGGTGAAGAATGCCGTGCCTTTCACCCGCCGGGATGTCAGCCTGCGCTGGCAGGACGCGCGCCTCAATGGTCCGGCTTCACCGCGGCAAGCTCGTTTCCGCTCGGATCGAGGAAGTGGAAGCGGCGGCCGCCGGGGAAGGCGAAGATCGGACGGACGATGCGGCCGCCCGCGGTCTCGACGGCTGCCAGGGCCGCTTCGAGATCGGCGACGTCGATCACCGGCAGAGGCGCCTTCGTCGCTTCGGCGGGATCGCCCTGAAGGCCGATATCGGTGTCGCCGCTAAGCGTTGCGGCATAGGTCGGGCCGAAGCCGGTCAGGCTCCAGCCGAACGCCGCTTCGTAAAAAGCCTTCGCGGCGCCGACATCGGCAACGGGAAGCTCGACATAATTGAGACGTGCCATGGCTTTGCTCCTTTAATCCCCTCCCTGGAAGGGAGGGGTTGGGGGTGGGTCCGCCGAAGGCGGCCGTAACTCCGAGTCCGAGAAGTCTCGCTGCGCTCGCCGACCCACCCCTGGCCCCTCCCTTCCAGGGAGGGGAAGGGGCGAAAGTCAGTACCGCCGAAGCAACCCCGCCAGCCGGCCCTGGATCCGGACCTGCTCGGGCCGATAGCGCTGCGGGTCGTAGCGGCGGTTGGCGGGATCGAGGCGGACCATCTGGCCTTCCTTGCGGTAGGTCTTCAAGGTCGCCTCATTGTCGTCGATGAGGGCGACCACGATCTCGCCGTCGCGGGCCATGTCGGTCTTGCGGATGAGCGCATAGTCGCCGTCGAGAATGCCTTCCTCGACCATCGAATCGCCGGCCACTTCGAGCGCATAATGCTCACCCGGGCCCAGCAGGGCGGCGGGGACCGGAAGGCTGGTCTGCCCCTCGAGCGCCTCGATCGGCTGGCCCGCGGCGATCCGGCCGTGGAGCGGAAGGTCGATCACGTCGTTGGCCGCCTGAAGCGAGGCGGGCGGAGCCTTGAGCTGCACGGAGCTTCCGGACTGGGCCTCGGGCATCCGGAGGATCTCGAGCGCGCGGGCCCGGTTCGGAAGCCGGCGGATGAAGCCGCGCTCCTCGAGCGCCGAGATGAGGCGGTGGACTCCGGACTTGGATTTGAGCGCCAGAGCCTCCTTCATCTCCTCGAACGAGGGCGAAACCCCGCTCTCGGCGAGGCGGGCCTGGATGTAGGTCAGAAGCTCACTCTGCTTGCGCGTCAGCATTTCGGGTCCCCTGAGAAACGAACGCGGAACGTGTAGGGAACGCAAGCGGGGGTGTCAAGCGGGGGCGGAACAATCCGCGATTCTGATGAAATTTTCGAGCAGCCGGTGGCCCTGCTCGCTGGCCACGCTCTCCGGGTGGAACTGGACTCCGTGGATCGGGAGCTCCCTGTGGCGAAGGCCCTGGACGGTGGAATCGCCGGCGGTCGCATTGACGGCGAGGCAGGACGGCACGCTGTCGGGTGCGATCGTCAGCGAATGGTAGCGGGCCGCGGTCAGCGGGGACGGGACTCCCTCGAATAGCCCGGTGGAATCGTGGCTGACGGCGCAGGTCTTGCCGTGCATGACCGGGTGCGCCCGGACGACCCGGCCTCCGAAATGCCCGGCGATCGCCTGGTGGCCGAGGCAGATCCCCAGCAGGGGCCGCCCAGCCCCGGCGCAGGCGGCGATCAGCGCAAGCGATTGCCCCGCTTCCTCCGGCCGGCCGGGCCCCGGGGAGATCAGGAACCCCGCCGCACCGCTGGCGAGCGCCTCGGCCGCGGTCAGGGCGTCGTTGCGCTCGACCCGGACGTCGGCCCCGAGCTCGCGCAGATAATGGACGATATTCCAGGTGAAGCTGTCGTAATTGTCGAGGACGAGGATCATCGGGATCCAGCGCCGGCCGGCCCCGTCACTGGGCGCCGCCGGGTCCCGCCAGCTCCGCCTTGAGCTTTCCGAGCGCCTCGTCGTTGCGCTCGATCTTGAGATCGTCGCGGATCGCGCTCGTGAACTGGCGGGCATATTCGTCGCCGATAATCCCTTGGAACTGGGTCCGGACCGCCTGGATGAGTCCCGGCTCCTTGCTCGCGTCGCCGGGGACGATCCTGTCGAGATAGACGACGAACCAGCCGCGCCCGTCGGGCGCCGGAAGGAGCCGGGCCTTGCCGCGCGGAAGGCTGAACATCATCGCCATCGGCGGGGGCACCTGGGCGTTGGCCCGGGCGATCTCCCGACGGGTGGCGGTGAGCGTCTGCACCGGCGGAAGCTTCACCTGCGCCTGCGCGAAGGCCTGCGCCGGCGGAGTGCCCGCATTGATCCGGGCGACGATCGCGCTCGCAATGGCGCGCGCCCTCTCGGACGCCCGGCGGAC
>DASVUW010000219.1:0-6159 GCA_036386845.1 Allosphingosinicella sp.
GCCCGAGCTTCTATGCCGATCTCGTCTGGCGAAGCCGCACCCAGCGCGCCAAGACTCACGGCGCCAGCGTCGACTGGGTCGTGCTGAGGAACCGCATGCAGCATATCGAGGCGCGCAACATGCGCCGGGTCGGAGAGGCGCTGGGCGAGCTTTCGCGCCGGGTCGGCTTCCGGGTCATCCCGGGCCTGGGCGAGCGGGTCATCTACCGCGAGCTCTTCCCCAAGGGGCTCACCCTGCTCGATCTTCCCCATCTCGGCGAGGTCGCGATCGCCCATATCGCGGCCCGCCAGGAATTGCGCGAGATGATCTCCGGCTTCGCCCTTCCCCAGCCGGGCGAGACCGCGCCGCCGCAAGCGGCGGCGCTCGCCGGCTGACCGATGGGCGTGCTCATCCTGCTTGCCGCGGGCGGCCTGCTCTGGGCGTTCGCCACCGGCCGCCTCAAGGGCTTCACCTACGAGGACGGGATCGCGGCCGCCCTCTTCCTGCTCGGAGTCAGCCTTTTCACCAAGGGTCGGCTGGTCCTCGGCGCCGCGCTGATGGCAAGCGCCTTGCTGTGGGCCGCCTGGCGCCGCTCGCGGCCGTCGTCGAAGCCGATGCCGGTGGCCGATGCCCGGCGGCTGCTCGGAGTCGGCGAGGGCGCCACGCTCGAGGAAATCCGAAACGCGCACCGCCGGCTGATCGCCAAGGTCCATCCCGACACCGGCGGCTCCGCCGAGCTCGCGCATCGGGTCAATGCGGCCAGGGACACGCTGCTCGCCGAAACAATGAACCGCAAGCCGCCTCGAGCGTCTTGATCCAATCCCCCAGCCGGAGTCCTAAATGAGCCATCGTCTGCACCCGACGTGCCTGCGCGAATATGATATCAGGGGTATCTATGGGGAGACTTTGGCCGAGGACGACGCCAAGGCCGTCGGCCGGACCTTCGGCACCCTGGTGCGCCGCGACGGGGGATTCACCGTCGCCGTCGGCCGCGACGGGCGCGAAAGCTCGCCGGGCCTCGAGACCGCGCTGATCGAGGGGCTGACCGCAAGCGGAATCGACGTCGTCCGGATCGGCCTCGGCCCCACCCCGATGCTTTATTATGCCGAGGCCGAGCTTGCGGTGGATGGCGGGATCATGATCACCGGGAGCCACAATCCGGGCAACTACAACGGCTTCAAGATGGTATTCAAGCACGGCGCCTTCTTCGGCGAGCGGATCCAGGAGCTCGGCCGATCGGCATTGGCCGCCGACTGGGAGGAGGGCTCGGGTTCGGTGCGCGACGAGGACGTCATGGAGCGCTACCTGGAGCGGCTCCTTGAGGCCTTCGACGGAAAGGCGTTCCGGATCGGCTGGGATTGCGGCAACGGCGCCGCCGGGCCGGTCGTCGAGCGGCTGGTGAAAAGGCTGCCCGGCGAGCATTTCACCCTCTTCACCGAGGTCGATGGCCGATTCCCCAATCATCACCCCGATCCCACCGTCGAATCGAACCTCGAGGACCTGAAGCGGCTGGTGCGCGAGAAGGGGCTCGATTTCGGAGTCGCGTTCGACGGCGACGCCGACCGGCTCGGAGCGGTGGACGGCGAAGGCCGGGTGGTCTGGGGCGACCAGCTCCTTTCGATCCTCGCCGAGCCCGTGCTCCGGGAGGTGCCCGGAGCGACCATCATCGCCGACGTCAAGGCGAGCCAGGCCCTGTTCGACCGGGTCGCCGAGCTCGGCGGACAGCCGCTCATGTGGAAAACCGGCCACAGTCTGATCAAGTCGAAGATGAAGGAGACCGGCGCTCCGCTGGCCGGCGAGATGAGCGGACACATCTTCTTCAAGCACGAATGGTACGGCTTCGACGACGCCATCTACGCCGCGATCCGCCTGATCCGCGCCGTCACCCAGCTCGGCGGCTCGCTGACGGCCCTTCGCTCCGCCATGCCGCCGATGATCAACACGCCCGAGATGCGCTTCCAGGTCGACGAGAGCCGCAAGTTCCCCGTCGTCGAGGAAGTGCTCCAGCGCCTCGCCTCGAGCGGCGCCGACGTGGACCGGACCGACGGCGCCCGGGTCAGCACCGCCGACGGCTGGTGGCTTCTACGAGCCTCCAACACCCAGGATGTCCTCGTCGCCCGGGCCGAGGCGAAGGACGAGGCCGGCCTCGAACGCCTCGTCGCCCAGATTGACGAGCAGCTCGCTTTGTCGGGTCTCGAACGCGGCGAGCAGGCCGCCCACTGATGCCCAGGCTCTACCCGGAGGCGCTGCTCTTCTGCATCCTTTGGGCCGCGCTGGCGATCTATGGTGGGCTGGAGCTGGGGTGGAAGGCCGGCGCCGTGCTCACGCTCGGCCTGTTTATCCTGATCATGCCGACGAGCGCGACGATTCTGTCGCGGACCGGAAGCTTCAGGCTGGAGCGTGGGGTGCGGTGGGCTATCCTGACCGTGGCGGCAGCCGTTCTCCTGTCGGCGCTCGATCTTCAGAGGTGACGGCCCGCGGGGTGGGACAGGCCCGGCCGGAGTCGAGCGCCGCGATGGTCGCCCCATAATCCTCCTCGATACCGGCTTCCAGCCGCGCCCTCTGTGAGAAAGCCTTCGCCAGGGCCGGCTCGCGGTTGGCGGCATAGGCGCAGGCGACCGTCATCATCCTGCCGGCAAGGGTTCGGGGATCGCTGTGGCCCTCCATTGAAAGTGCGAGGAGTCCGTAGCCGAGCGCTTCCTCACGCTCTGCGGGCGAGGCGGAGGGGCTGAGCGCGAAGGTGCGGGCGACCCCGTAGGCGACGACCCGATTGTTTGGGAAGACGGCGGCGGCCTCCCGCCGGAGCGCTAGTTTCGCCGCCTGATCGTCGATCTGGCCGGCCAGAACGCTCTTGAAATAGGCCTCGGTCTCGGCCGGGGTCTGCGACGCGAGAAACACGGTCCGGGTGAGCAGTGCGTTCTGCAGGCGCGCGGCTCTGGCCGTTTCGTCCGGACTGCGCCAATAGGTCCAGTCCCAGTTCGCCGTAGCGCCTTCAGGCGATTTCCAGCGGATGAAATTGTGGCCCGGCACCTCGACCATGGCGACTTCGAACCCGACCATCTGGGCGACGCTGATGATCAGCATCGATCCGATGTCGCAATCGACGAAATATATCGGCCCTCCGCCTTTCAGGTGAGCGAGCCTGGTCGGTTGGTCGGCCTTGAGCGAGGAAGCTACCCGCGAATCGCTTCGGGGCAGCGGTGCGAAGGCTTCGCCCACCGTATCGGGCCAATATTCTGCCGAGGCGGGTTGGATGAAATTGTGAGCGGCAAGGACGGTCGAGACCGTCTCCGCGAAGGCCTTGAACTCCTCGGCGGTCGAAGGTGGCGCCGGGTCCGGACCGAGGGCCGCCATGGCGCCCGACAGGACCTCGCGAAGCAATGGCTCGGCTGAGCTGGAAACCTTTCGAACCGTGCGCTCCCGCTGAAGCATTCGGTAAGCCAGGGTCTGCTCGAGGGGAACGGCCGCGGCTTGCGGCGCGGACGGCGTCGGCACGAGCAGCAGAAGCGCTGACAAAAGCAGGACCGTAAGGCCGACGGACAAGGTCAGCCATTTCACCCAGGCCAGCCGTGATTTCCGTCCGGCCATCGCAAATACCCCCGTTCCAGCTCCGGGGTTATCCCCGCCCGAAGCGAAGCCCACAACGGCTTTCTTTGGCGAGTGGCGATCTTGGCGGGGACCCCAGGACCGCGGTGCTTCCACCGCACTCACTTCCCCCTCCCTGGAAGGAGGGGTTAGGGGTGGGTAGGCGAGCGAAGCGAGACTTCCATGATTCGGAGTTTCGGCCGCCTTCGGTGGACCCACCCCGGCCCCTCCCTTCCAGGGAGGGGGACGTCAGTCGTCCTCGTCCTCGCGGCCCACCAGGTTCAGTTCTCGCGCCTTGATCTGGCGAGTCATGCACCAGTGCTTGAGGGCGTCCTCGCGGCCATGGGTGATCCACACCTCGCGGGGCTGGAGCTCCTGGATGGTGGTGGTCAGCTCGTCCCAGTCGGCATGGTCGGAGACGATCAGCGGAAGCTCGACGTTGCGCTGTCGGGCGCGCTGGCGGACCCGCATCCACCCCGAGGCCATGGCCGTGATCGGATCGGGAAGGCGGCGCGACCAGCGATCGTTGAGGCAGCCGGGCGGCGCGACGACGATCTTGCCCCTGAGCTCGTCCTTGCAGGCCCCGGTAGCGGGGCGGAGGTCGCCGAGATCGACTCCCCATTCCCGGTAGAGGTCGCACAATCGCTCGAGCGCGCCGTGGATATAGATCGGATCATGATGGCCCCGGCCCCTTATCTCCATCATCAGCCGTTGCGCCTTGCCGAGCGCATAGGCGCCGACCAGCACGCAGCGCTCCGGATTTTCGTGTAGCCTGGCGAGCAGCCGGTCGATCTCGCTGGCCGTGTCGGGATGGCGGAAGACGGGAAGTCCGAAGGTCGCCTCGGTGATGAAGATGTCGCACGGCACCGGCTCGAACGGCGGGCAGGTGGGGTCCGGCCGGCGCTTATAGTCTCCGGAGACGACGACCCGCTCGCCTTCATATTCGAGAACGATCTGGGCCGAGCCGAGCACGTGGCCCGCGGGGACGAAGCTCGCCTCGACCTCTCCGAGCCGGACGACCTCGCCATATGGGGTCGCGCGTCCACCCGGCTGCGGCCCGTAGCGGCATTCCATGATCGCAAGCGTTTCGGGGGTGGCGAACACCTCCTCGTGGCCGCCGCGGGCATGATCGGCATGGCCATGGGTGACGAGGACTCGCGCCTTCGGGACGTTCGGATCGACCCAGGCGTCGGCCGGCTTTATGTAAATGCCTTCGGGAAAAGGCTCGATCCAGGAACCGAGACGGGCCATCGGGAGCTATATGGAGCCAGGGAAGGGCAACGCCAAGCGCGGTGCCCCAATATGAGCAAGCGAGGAGCGACGGCATGGACGCAGGCGGAGGCAGTTGGGGAATCATCAATATCGTCGGACCGCTGCTGCTCGCGGCCGTCCTGCTCTGGGTCCTGCTCCGCAACCGCAAGACCAGCAAGCGCGACATCGACCGGAGCGAGCAGGGGGCCCGCGACCTCTACCGCGAGGAAGAGGAGAAACGGCGAAGCGGGGAAGACCGCACTTCGTAGGCGTCGGCCTTATCCCGCTCGAGCGTCATCCCGGCGAAGGCCGGGATCCATGAACACCGCGGTTGAACAGCGGCCGGTGGCGGTGTTCATGGATTCCGGATCAAGTGCGGAATGACGAGCCTCCCCCCCATCATCGATTCCTGGTTCGAGGCCAAGGGCTGGGCCCCGCGCCGGCACCAGCTCGAGATGCTCGCCGCCGGGCGCGCCGGGCGGAGCGCGCTGCTGGTCGCCCCGACCGGCGCGGGCAAGACCCTGGCCGGATTTCTTCCCTCCATGGCCGAGCTGATCGAAGCGCCCACCGAGGGTCTCCACACCCTCTACATCTCGCCGCTCAAGGCGCTCGCGGTGGACGTCCAGCGCAATCTCCTGACCCCGATCGGGGAGATGGACCTTCCAATCCGGGTCGAGGCCCGCACCGGCGACACCCCCGCCGACCGCAAGGCGCGGCAACGCGTGCGGCCGCCCCAGATTCTCCTGACCACCCCCGAGTCGCTCAGCCTGCTGCTCAGCCACGAAGACAGCACTCTCCTCTTCGAGAATCTCAGCACCGTCGTGGTCGACGAAATCCACGCCTTCGCCACCGGCAAGCGCGGTGACCTGCTGTCGTTGGCCCTCTCCCGCCTGCAGAGGCTCTCGCCGAAGCTTCGCCGGGTCGGCCTCTCCGCCACTGTGTCGGACCCCGAAGCCTTCCTCGGCTGGCTCGCGCCCCATGGCGATTCCGAGCTGGTCGACCTGGTCGAGGGGGAGCCGGGCTCGCCTGCGCGCCTGTCCATCATGCTCCCCGAAGAAGACAAGATACCATGGGCGGGCCATTCCGGTCGCTGGGCCGCGCTCAACGTCATGCGCGAGATCGAGCGCCACAAGACGACCCTGCTTTTCTGCAACACGCGAAGCCTCGCCGAACTCATCTTCCAGGACCTCTGGGCCGTCAACGAGCAGCATCTGCCGATCGGCATCCACCATGGCTCGCTCGCGGTCGAGGCCCGGCGCAAGGTCGAGAATGCCGTGGCCGAAGGGCGGCTGCGCGCCCTGGTCTGCACGGCGAGCCTCGACCTCGGGGTCGACTGGGGCGATG
>DASVUW010000220.1:0-14734 GCA_036386845.1 Allosphingosinicella sp.
AACTCGCCGAGGATGAGCGGCATTCCGTCCTCGAAGGGCATGGCCCGCTCCGTTTCGGGAAGCAGCCGCACCTCGGCGTCGGGATAGGCGGTGTGCCAGCCGGTGAAGCTGGCATTGTCGTACAGCTGGTCGCTCGAATCCCAGCCCAGAACGACGTCGCAGAAGCCGAAGCCCTTGGCGAGCGCCGAGGCGAGCTTGTCCGGCGCCATATATTTGCCCCGGAAGATTCCGTCGACGTCGAACACGCCCACCTTGGCGCAGGCGGGGGTGCGTTGCCGGACTCGCTCGACCAGGTCGTCCTTCGCCATGCTGCGCCCTCTTCCGTTCGTGGGGCAGCCTTAACGCCTGGGGCGGTGAGGCGGAAGCATCGCCGCCCCTCAAACGTCGCCCCAGCGCAGGCTGGGGCCCCAGGGGGTGAAAGGCGCCGCGTTCTTCACCCGCTGGGGTCCCAGCCTTCGCTGGGACGACGGCAGCTTGATTCCGGCCCCGCCCGCGCCATCTACTTCGCAAGAGAGCAATTACGGGCGCCGGCACGAAAAATGAACGACAGTCTAACCCCCAAGGCGGTGGTCGCCGCACTCGACGAGCATATCGTCGGCCAGAGGGAGGCCAAGCGCGCCGTTGCCGTCGCGCTTCGCAACCGCTGGCGCCGGCAGCGGCTGGAGGCGGGGCTTCGCGAGGAAGTCACGCCGAAGAACATCCTGATGATCGGTCCGACGGGCTGCGGAAAGACCGAGATCAGCCGGCGGCTGGCGAAGCTCGCCGACGCGCCCTTCGTGAAGGTCGAGGCGACCAAGTTCACCGAGGTCGGCTATGTCGGCCGCGACGTCGAGCAGATCGCCCGCGACCTGGTCGAGGAAGCGGTCCGGCTCGAGAGGGAGCGGCGGCGAATCGCAGTGAAGGATGCCGCCGAGGCCGCGGCGATGGAGCGACTCCTCGAGGCCCTGACCGGCAAGGGCGCCAGCGAAGCGACCCGCGAGAGCTTCCGCCAGCGCTTCAAGGAAGGCCATCTCGACGGCTCGGAGGTCGAGCTGGAGCTTTCCGAAGCGCCCAACACGCCGTTCGAGATTCCCGGAATGGGCGGCCAGGTGGGAATGATCAATCTCTCCGAGATGATGTCCAAGGCGCTCGGCAACGGGCCCAGGAAGCGCCGCCGGCTCAAGGTCGGCGAGGCCTGGAACCGGCTCGTCGACGAGGAGGCCGACAAGAGGCTCGACCCCGACGACGTGAGCCGGGTCGCGCTCGCCGACGCCGAGGCGAACGGGATCGTCTTCCTCGACGAGATCGACAAGATCGCCGTCTCGGACGTCCGCGGCGGCTCCGTCTCCCGCGAGGGCGTCCAGCGCGACCTCCTGCCGCTGATCGAGGGGACGACCGTCGCGACCAAATACGGGCCGATGAAGACCGACCATATCCTCTTCATCGCGTCCGGCGCCTTCCATGTCGCCAAGCCGTCCGACCTTCTGCCCGAGCTCCAGGGCCGGCTTCCGATCCGGGTCGAGCTGAAGGCGCTGACCGAGGAGGATTTCGTCCGAATCCTCTCCGACACGAGGGCCAGCCTGACCGAGCAGTATATCGCCCTGATCGCCACCGAAGGAGTCGAGGTCGAGTTCACCGACGACGGAATACGCGCCATCGCCCGGATCGCGGCGGAGGTGAACGGGCAAGTCGAGAATATCGGCGCGCGGCGGCTCTCGACGGTGCTGGAGAAGCTGCTCGAGGACGTGAGCTTCGAGGCGGAGGAGCGTCGCGGCGAGCGGGTGGTCGTCGACTCGGCTTATGTCGACGCTCAACTGGCCGACATTGCGCGAGACACGGACCTCAGCAAATACGTGCTGTAGCTCCCCTCCCTGGAAGGGAGGGGCCGGGGGTGGGTAGGCGAGCGTAGCCAGACTTCCTGATGACTCGGAGTTTCGGCCGCCTCGGCGGACCCACCCCTCACCCCTCCCTTCCAGGGAGGGGGGATCATTGCGGTCGCCGTCAGGCGCCCGAGAAGGGGCAGCCGGACGGGCCCTTCCGGGTGTCCTCCTCGGTCTGGCCTTCGACGATATTTTCGTCTGGGATCAGCCTGGGCGCTCC
This sequence comes from Allosphingosinicella sp., assembly GCA_036386845.1. Taxonomy (GTDB): domain Bacteria; phylum Pseudomonadota; class Alphaproteobacteria; order Sphingomonadales; family Sphingomonadaceae; genus Allosphingosinicella. The sequence goes on from DASVUW010000220.1 coordinate 2,080, forward strand.
ACCGCGCTTCGCTCCGCGAGCCTCCGGATCTTCCATCGGCGCGGGGAACTGCCACTCGTCGTCGTCGCTCATTCCTTCTCTCCTCCGCCCTCCAACGCGCCATAACGCCGGACGGTTCTTCGAACGCGGCCAGCCGAGCGTAAAGGGCACTCATCCGGGATCGTTGTCTCAGGTTAATGAAACTGGCTGCAACCCTCCGCGTTCTTCGATCGAGTATTCACGGGGAAAGGAACCCAAGTCATGCGTAAAATCACCCTCGCTCTCTGCGCCGCCACGATGGCGATGCCGGTCATCCCGGCCGCCCCGGCCATGGCCAACCATAACGGCTATTATCACGGCAAGACCTGGCGCGATTCGCAGGGCCGGGTGCGCTGCCGCCGCGCCAACGGGACCGTGGGAATCATCGTCGGCGGCGCCGCCGGCGCCCTCGTCGGCCGGGCGATCGACGGCGGCCGCAACCGCACGACGGGCACCGTCCTCGGAGCCGCCGCGGGCGCTCTGGCCGGCCGCGAGGTCGCGCGCAGCCGGCGCCGCTGCCGCTAAAGCCGCACAAGCAAAAGCAGGAAGCGGGGCGTCTCGACGGAGGCGCCCCGTTTTCGTATGGGGGCGCGAACGGCGTGCCAGAGCGTTTGCGGCAGGCTTAGAGGCGGCCATCCGCCGGGCTAGGCTTTGCGCGCGCCGGTTTTCGTGTTCGGCTTCGTCGGCTCCCGTCGAAGCCTCGCCACTTCGGATTCCAGCTCCCGAATCCTGCGCTGAGCCTCGACCAGCCTGGCAAGCGCCACGTTTCGTTGCTCGACCAGCTTCAGCATCAGGGCCTCATCCTGCTCGAGTTCCCGATTGCGGCGCTGGGTATCCTCAAGCGCCTGCTTGAAGATCTTGAGCTCCCCGCGCTTCGAGGCCGGGAGAGCTTTCTTGAGCGCTTCCCACCCGAGATTCTGGAAAAGCCAGGTGAGAAACGCGTCCACGACCGGCGCTACGGGTGGACCGCCCCAAGCTGCTCGTCGCCCTTCGAGACCTCATCCCGAAGCCTTGCCCGAAAAGATTCGCGCCGTCGCTCGAGCTCCAGCCACTCCGACGCGAGCTGCTCAAACATGGCTCCCGCGTCATCGGGTGCATGTTCCCCGGCGGCGTCCACCACGCCCGGATCCTTCTGCGCGCCTGCTCTCCTTCGCGCCCGGCGTTTGGCCAAGTCGGCGGCATCGAGGAAACGCTGCACCCGGTCGCTCGGCTGGGCTGCGATGCTCAGCCAGTGCCTCACCCGATCGGGATCGATCTCGATGCGGCGGGACCCTTTTTCGAGAAGGGGATTGAAGCTTCCGATCTGCTTGATGAACGCGGCTGAGAAAACGCCTGAGCCAGTGGCCGTGACTCCGTAGTTGCGCTTGGTCTTCCCGCCCTTGGCGAGCCGGATGCCGTGCTTCTTGCCCTTGGGACTGCCGGCCATGCTTAACGACTCCCGTCGGTTACCTTTGGAAGTTTAGCGCCTGTAAACGCGAAATCAAAATACGGATCATACATCCAGGTTCGCCACGTTGAGCGCGTTCTCCTGGATGAACTCGCGCCTCGGCTCCACCACGTCGCCCATCAGCCTCGTGAAGATCTCGTCGGCGACGTCGGCCTGGGCGACTTCGACCCGAAGGAGGGAGCGGTTGTCGGGGTCGAGGGTGGTTTCCCAGAGCTGGTCGGCGTTCATCTCGCCGAGGCCCTTGTAGCGCTGGATGGCGAGGCCCTTGCGGCCGGCGGCGAGGATCGCGTCGAGCAATTCGGTGGGGCGGCGCACGAGGATCCCGCGGGCGTCGGGGGCGCGGCCGGAATCGGGGACGCCCTCGACCTTGACGTGGGGATCGTCGCTGTCGGGGTTGGCCTCCTCGTCCTCCGCGGCGGTGGCGGCGGCGGACTTCATCGAGACGAGCCGGGACGCGCTCGAATAGGTGGCGGCCTGCTCGGCCGTGAGCCCGTGGAGCTTTCGCGCCTCGGCCGAGGCGACGAACTTGTGGTCGACGACATGGTGGTCGGTGACCCCCCGCCACAGGCGGCGAAGGACATAGTCGCCGTCGGCGCCGATCTCGCCGGTCCAGGTCGAATCCTCGTCGCTCGCCTGGAGGAAGGCGGCGGCCCTGGCGATCGCTTCCGAGCGCTGCGCCGGCGGCAAGGCCGGGTCGAGCGCTCCGTTGAGGGCCAGGGCCTCGATCAGGCCGGGATCGTAGCGGCGGGGCACATAGGCCATCAGGCTTCGGACCCGGCGCGCATGGTCGGCGAGGTCGCGAAGGTCGTCGCCGGTGCGCGGTCCCTCCGCCGTCTCGAGGCGCATCAGGCCGATGCCGGCGTCGACGAGATAATCGTCGAGCTTGGAATTGTCCTTGAGATAGACTTCGGACCGGCCCTTGGCGACCTTGTAGAGCGGCGGCTGGGCGATGAAGAGGTGCCCGCGCTCGATGATCTCGGGCATCTGGCGATAGAAGAAGGTGAGCAGCAGCGTCCGGATATGGGCGCCGTCGACGTCGGCGTCCGTCATGATCACGATCTTGTGGTAGCGAAGCTTCTCGATGTTGAAGTCGTCGCGGCCGATCCCGGTGCCCATCGCCTGGATGAGGGTCCCGACCTCCTTCGAGCTGAGCATCCGGTCGAAGCGGGCGCGCTCGACGTTGAGGATCTTGCCCTTCAGGGGAAGGATCGCCTGGACCTCGCGGTTCCGGCCCTGCTTGGCCGAGCCTCCGGCGCTGTCGCCCTCGACGAGGAACAGCTCGCACTTGGCCGGGTCGCGCTCCTGGCAGTCGGCGAGCTTGCCGGGGAGCGAAGCCACTCCGAGGACCGACTTGCGGCTCGCCTCGCGCGCCTTTCGGGCGGCCTCGCGGGCGGCGGCCGCATCGATGATCTTCTGGATGATCGTCTTGGCGTGGTTCGGATTCTCCTCGAGCCATTCCGCCATCTTGTCGGCCATCAGGCTTTCGAGCGGCTGGCGCACCTCGGAGGAGACGAGCTTGTCCTTGGTCTGCGAGCCGAACTTGGGATCGGGAAGCTTGACGGAGACGATCGCCGTCAGCCCCTCGCGCATGTCCTCGCCGGTGAGGCTGACCTTCTCGCGCTTCAGCGCGCCGGATTTCTCGGCATAATTGTTGAGGGTGCGGGTCAAGGCGGCTCGGAAGGCGGCGAGGTGGGTTCCGCCGTCGCGCTGGGGGATGTTGTTGGTGAAGCAGAGGGTCTGCTCGTAATAGCTGTCATTCCATTCGAGCGCGACCTCGATCCCGACATCGTCGCGCTGGCCGGTGACCGAGATCGGGTCCGGGATGAGCGCGGCCTTGGTGCGGTCGAGATAGCGGACGAAAGCGGAGATTCCGCCTTCATAATAAAGCTCGACCGACTTCTCCTCCTCGTGCCGGGCGTCGGTGAGGATCAGGCGGACCCCGGAATTGAGGAAGGCGAGCTCGCGGAAGCGATGCTCGAGCTTCTCGAAGTCGAATTCGACGATCTTGAACGTCTCGGGCGAGGGCAGGAAAGTGACCCGGGTCCCCTTACGGTCGCCGGCGGGGCCGACCTTCTTCAGCGGAGCCTCCGCATCGCCGTGGCGGAAGCGCATGTAATGCTCCTCGCCGTCGCGCCAGATGGTGAGGTCGAGCCATTCGGAGAGCGCGTTGACGACCGAGACTCCGACGCCGTGAAGGCCTCCGGACACCTTGTAGGCATTGTCGTCCGACGTGTTCTCGAACTTCCCGCCGGCGTGGAGCTGGGTCATGATGACCTCGGCCGCCGAAACCCCCTCCTCGGCGTGGATCCCGGTCGGGATTCCGCGGCCATTGTCCTCGACCGATACGGATCCGTCCGGGTTGAGGACGATGCGGATAAGGTCGCAATGGCCGGCCAGGGCCTCGTCGATCGCGTTGTCGGAAACCTCGAACACCATGTGGTGGAGGCCCGATCCGTCGTCGGTGTCGCCGATATACATTCCGGGCCGCTTGCGGACCGCGTCGAGGCCCTTCAGCACCTTGATGGAATCGGCGCCATATGCATTTTCGCTGGGGGGATTTGCCATCGGCCAGATATAGCGGCGGAAGGGGCGAAACCCAAGGATTTTGGCGGATTCGGAGCGGTTTTTTCGCAGGTGCAGCATAGGGCGCCGCGGTCGCCCGCGAGCCCGGTCGGAAAATCCTTAAATCCTCCCCCGGATTTCCGGGGGAGGGGGACCGCGCGAAGCGCGGTGGAGGGGTTCCTCCAGAGTCAGCAGGGCCCCTCCACCATGCTTCGCATGGTCCCCCTCCCCTGCAAATGCAGGGGAGGATTTAGAAGACCGCCCCCTCGGCCACCTCGAAACGGGTTGCGTTCGCACCGACCTCATCGAACAGCCCTGCCTCCGTCCCGGTCATCCATACCTGTCCCCCAGCCGACTCCAGCCGCTGGAACAGTGCGGCGCGCCGGCGGGGGTCGAGGTGGGCTGCGACTTCGTCGAGCAGGAGGATAGGCCTGCGGCCCGAGCGCTCGGCGACGAGATCGGCGTGGGCGAGGACGATCGAGAGGAGCAGCGCCTTCTGCTCGCCGGTCGAGCAGAGGCCGGCGGGCTGGGCCTTCTCGAGGTGGGTGACGGCGAGGTCGGTGCGGTGCGGTCCGGCGAGGGTTCGGCCGGCGGCTGAATCGCGGGCCCGGCCTCGGGCGAGCTCCACCGCCAGATCCTCGCCCCCGCCTTCGAGGGCGAGGCCGGCGCGCGCGAACGGGCCCTGGGGAGCGCTCGCCAGCCTTGCGGAAAGCAATGAGACGGCGACAGCCCGGGAGGAGGCGAGGACTGCGCCATGCTCCGCCATCCGGGCTTCCAGGGCGGAGAGCCAGGCTTCGTCCCTGGGCCGCTCCTCCGCCAGGAGCTTGTTGCGGGCCCGCATCGCGGCTTCGTAGCGGGCCGCGTGGACGGCATGTCCCGGCTCCAGCGCGAGCACCAGCCGGTCGAGGAAGCGGCGGCGCCCGCCGGGGCCTTCCTGGAACAGCCGGTCCATGGCCGGGGTGAGCCAGAGGACGGAAAGCCATTCGGAGAGCGAAGTGGCGGAGGCGGCCGCCCCGTTGATCCTGACCTGCCGCCGCTCGGGCGCGGAGGGCGAGGTGCCGGTGCCGATCTCGACGTCGCCGAGACGCGCCGAGACGGCGAAGCCGCCTCCGCCGCCGGAACGGGCCATTTCGGGCAGGGTCGCTCCGCGAAGCCCCCGCCCCGGCGAGAGAAGCGACAAGGCTTCGAGCACGTTGGTCTTGCCGGCGCCGTTCTCGCCGGTGAGGACGACCAGGCCCGGTCCCGGCGCAAGGAGGGCGTCGCGGTGATTGCGGAAGTCGGTCAGGACGAGACGGGCGAGGGCCATCCCACATCCCTAGCGGAAGGGACATCTTAATTCCTCCCCCGGATTGCCCGGGGAGGGGGACCGCGCGAAGCGCGGTGGAGGGGTTCTTCGGACTCAGCAAGGCCCCTCCACCATGCTTCGCATGGTCCCCCTCCCCTGCAAATGCAGGGGAGGATTTAAGAGGGCTAGATGCCCTTCAGTCCCGCCTCGGCCAGCCGCTTCTGCGCTTCGCGGTATCGGACCGGCTCCGCAATCCGAAGGCGGGCCCGGGCCGCCTCCAGAGGCTCCGCCATCAGAGCCTGGTAATCCTCGGCATGGAGCCATCGGGCGCGCTTGCCGTGGCGCCAGCCTTCCCAGACCGCTCGGGCGAAGGCGGTGTCGCCGGTGATGCGAAGGCTCTTCACGGCGGCACCGGCGCCGATGAAGGCCCAGCCCAGGCCCCCGGTCTGGGCAAAGGAGAAAGCGACCAGGCAGGCCTCGCCGAGCGGCTCGTCGGCCTCGTAGCCGGTGAGGACGTGCCAGATGTCGTGGACGTCCCGCTCGCGCCGGCCGAACCAGGCATAGGGATGCTCGATATCGGCCGGGATGTCGGTTTCGGCGACGCTGATCTCGGCGAGGCCGTCGGCGGAATAACCGGTCCGGTCGAGGAAAGCGCGATAGGCGGCGCCGACCGTCCCTCCGGGGAAGGAGTCGATCCAGGCGCGGTCGCAGAAGCGGGGCGCGAGCTCGACCCGCTCGTAGGCCAGCCGTCCGCCTTCGGCGCTGGCGATCAGCCGGCGATAGTTGCGGTGCGAAGTGTCGCCGTTCAGGGCGCGCATGATGCGGAAGACCTGGACCGTGTCGTCGCCGTTGGCGAGCAGGCGGCGAAGCGCCCGGAACGCGGTGCCCCATTCGCGCTTCATCGGAACGGCGGGGTTGAAGGACCGACTCGCCATGGGCGACTCCCTGTTGACACTTGTGTTAACAGTTCGCCGCCGAAGGATCAATCGGCGGTGGGGACCTCGGCCTTTTTCGATCGCCATCCCGAGCACATCCGCTTCGTTCCGATGGGATTCCTGCCGGTGCCGAAAATCGCGGGGCTGAGCTGCGCCCGATTCACCGGCGACGTGGTCCGCGGATGTTCGGCGGCGATGAACGAGCGCGCGCCCGCCAGGGACCTTTCGTCACCGGGGGTCAATGGCGGGGGCGGGACATCGTCGAAATAATTGTGGAACGTATAGCTGGACACGCTGAGATGGCCGCGCGCCACGGCCTGCCTCTGCACTTCCCGAAGCGCGGAAACGCCGTCGAACTCGCCCAGGTACAGGACCTGGCCCGGCTTGATGCTGAACTGGTAGCTGGCCTTGTGGAAGCATGTCGCCCAGCGGGTCTGCTGAATGACGTCGGTGAAGACATAGGTTCCGGGCTTCACCTTGTTGACGACGAACGCGTCCCGAGGCTCGCCCGGCCGGATTATGACATTGACCCAGGCAGGGCCCGTCGGCCCGGGTGCGAGCCGCCTTTCCGCCGGGTCGTAGGACCGGATTCCGATATTGTAGAGAATGTCGACCCGCGGAACCCGAAGGATGACGGCCGCATCCGGGCTGGCCGGCGTAATTGCCAAAGGCTTGGGCTTGGCGGCGACGGGGGCCGGCGAAAGCAAGGCCGCGGCGAGAAGCCCGGCGCCCCGCGTCCTCACACGGAGCCCGACCGGCGAGCCAGGGCCTTCGTCATCCTGCGTCCCATCTCGGTGCCGATGAGCGACGCGACCCCGGCGAAGGTCATCCAGGTCAGCGCCCTGTCGGACTTGCCGATGACCATCGCCCAGACGATCGCGATCGCGAAAACGGTCGCAGCGACTATGACTATCCATTTGAGCCAGAAATCGGCGGGTCGCGCCGACTTGAACAGCTGGTTGGAGGCGACTCCTGCGATCAGCGCCCCGGCCAGGCCCTGAACGAAGCCCACGGCGACGGCCGCGGGATTCGCGGACCGAATGTCGGCCAACCCGCCGAGATAAGCGATGACGAAATTGGCAAGGCCGAGACAGACGATCGTGACGATCAGCGCTGCGGCATAGGCCCCGGTCCCGGGGGCGTCCTCGTCCACGTTCACGTTCACACCCGCATCGGCATGAGCACGTACAGCGCCGCTGCCTTGTCGTTTTCCCTGAGCAGGGTCGGGGCCGCGGCGTCGGCGAGGTGGACCTCGACGATATCGCCCTCGATCTGGCCCAATATGTCGAGCAGGTACCGGGCGTTGAAGCCGATCTCCAGCCCGTCTGCATTGTAATCGCCCGGCACTTCCTCGGCCGCGGTGCCGTTCTCGGGGCTGGTGACCGAGAGGGTGATCCGGTCGCGGTCAAGCGCCATCTTGACCGCTCGGGTCTTCTCGCTGGCGATGGTGGCGACCCGGTCGACCCCCTCCTCGAAGCTCCTCGGGTCGATCCGAAGGAGCTTGTCGTTCGCGGTCGGGATGACCCGGCTGTAATCGGGGAACGTGCCGTCGATCAGCTTGGACGTGAGGATGGCGCTTCCAAGGCCGAAGCGGACCTTGGTCTCGGAGAGCGAGATCTGGACGGTGCCCTCGAGCTCGTCGAGAAGCTTGCGCAGCTCCGCGACGCACTTCCTCGGGACGATGACGTCCGGCATGCCCTCGGCGCCGGCGGGACGCGGAACGGTGACCCGGGCGAGCCGGTGGCCGTCGGTCGCCGCCGCCTTGAGCACCGGCTGGGCCTCGTCGGAGACGTGGAGGAATATCCCGTTCAGATAATAGCGGGTCTCTTCGGTCGAGATGGCGAAGCGGGTCTTGTCGATGATCTGGCGAAGGGTCGCCGCCGGAAGCTCGAAGCGCGTTGGGAGATCGCCCTCGGCGATCACCGGGAAATCGTCGCGGGGCAGGGTCGAGAGGTTGAACCGGGCACGGCCCGCATTGACCTGCATCTTGCCCTCCGCCGCGTTCAGCTCGACCTGGCTTCCCTCCGGGAGCTTGCGCGCGATGTCGAACAGGGTGTGGGCCGAGACGGTCGTCGCGCCCGCCTGGGTGACGTTCGCCTCGACCGTCTCGACGATCTGGAGGTCGAGATCGGTTGCCATCAGCCGGAGGCCGCCCCCTTCGGTAGCCTCGATGAGGACGTTGGAGAGGATCGGGATCGTGTTCCGCCGTTCCACCACGGACTGGACGTGGCCGAGGCTCTTGAGGAGCGTAGCCCGTTCGATCGTCGCCTTCATTGAAACCCCCGAAAGTCGTGCTTGGAAGCGAGTATTAGAGCGGCCCGCGCCCCCCCGCTAGAAGATTGTCGCCGGGCATGAAAAAAGGGCCGGGGCGTTGCGCTCCAGGCCTCTCCTAATCCTCCCCTGCCTTTGCAGGGAGGGGGACCACCCGGAGGGTGGTGGAGGGGCCTTCCGGACTCCGAAGAACCCCTCCACCGCGCGCTTCGCGCGGTCCCCTCGCCGCGAAATGGAGGATTGATTCAGCTTCAGAAGCGGAAGCCGATTCCGACCACTCCGTCATGCTTGAATGAGCCGTCCTCGTAGTCGGAATAGCGATACTCGCCCTTGAGGTAGGCCTTGCCGCCCAGCTTCTGCTCGATCCCGGCGCCGAGACGTATCCCGTCGAGCTTGCGCGAAATGCTGAAGGAATCGAGCGCCGCCGGAGTGCCCGCGGTATAGTCCGCTTTCAAGCGCTGGTTGGTATAGCCGATCTTGCCATAGAGCAGCGTGCGCGGAGCGATCGTGTAGCCGATCCGACCGCCGACATAGAGGTTCCGGCTCGAGCTTGCGCAGAAACGGTCGGCCGGGGCGAATGCACCCGTCAGGCATTCTTTGTCGGTCGAATCGCTGATCTCGCCTTCGACGCCGAGGATGAGGCGACCGAGCTGGCGGTCGTAGCCCGCGCCGATTCCGTAGACGAAGCCCTCGTCATATCCCGCCAGGCCCTCCACCTTGAACCCGGTGAAGTCCGCCGGTTTCCCGGCAGCGACGGTTTCGGTATCCTCGGCAAGGACGGGGGAAGCAACAGCGGCCGCGGTCAAGACCGCGGCGAGACAATATTTAAGCATCAGAAAATCCCCTTCCTAATTCCCCTGCCGTCGGAGAGTTGAGGGAGCTTAGCTGAACCGCAGATAAACATATTGTGGCGCAAATCGGGCATTGTAGGAATACAAGTTGCGTCAGCTATGATCAGTTGGATGTTTTTCATTTGTTTTCCGCTGCTTGTTAGAAAAACCAGCGTTGGGAGGCGAGAACTCAATGATTATCTTCAATATGAACTAAAAAAAGGGGCGATCGGGACATCTGTTACGCATGTCCCGGGCATCCGCGCGCGCGCGTCACACGGCCGCCATCACCTGAACCTGGTTAGGGGTCGAGTTTTCCACGCGTGCGCGGCTCGCCGCTGGATGCTGAAACAAGTTGAGCATGAGGGCCGGAGCGCGTCGGCGGCGGCTTTTCTGTTGCCAATGGCGCTCCCTTCAGCCCATCTGCCCGCGATGACCCCGCGCCTGGTTCTCCTGACGATTTTCATAGCCCTGGCGGCCCCTGCCCTCGCTCAGAAACAGTCGCTCGGGATTTTCGGGACCTGGGGGGCGTTCCGGGCGCCGGACCGCTGCTACGCCATCGCGGAACCCTATCAGAGGCCGCGCCCCGGCGACGGACGCGGTTTCGCGTCCGTGGGCTATTGGCCGGCGAGGGCCGGCGGAGGCCAGGCCTTCTTCCGGCTTAGCCGGGCCAAGCGCGGCGGCTCGGCGGTCCTGCTCCGGATCGACGACCGCACCTTCCAGCTTCGTGGCGGCGGCACCGACGCCTGGGCGGCGGATCCCAGCGCCGATGCCGAGCTCGTCTCGGCGATGCGCACCGGGATCGAGATGAGCGTCGAGACCCGATCGGCGACCGGTGGCCTGGTACGCGATTCCTACCGCCTGCGCGGCGCCGCGACCGCGATCGACGCCGCGGCCATCGCCTGCGCCCGGCGCGGCTGACATGGCACGCTGGTTCATTGCCCGCCACGGCGAGACCGTGTTCAATGCCGCCCGGCGGATGCAGGGCGAAACCCTTCATACGCCGTTGACCCGGGCCGGATTCGCCCATGCCGAGGAGATCGGCGAGGCGCTGCTCGCCGTGCTTGGACCCGAGCCGAAGCTGGCGCTCTGGGCCTCGCCCACCGGAAGGGCGCTTCAGACGCTCGCAATCGCCGCCGAGCATCTTCGCCTGGACTGGCACGGCGCCCGAACCGACGAACGCCTGTCGGAAATGGACATGGGGGATTGGGGCGGGCGCTTCTACCACGAGATCGCCAAGGTCCATGGCGGCTTCGTGGACCGGAAGGCCGGCCTCTTCACCGCGCGCCCTCCGGGCGGCGAATGGTTCGACGACATCGCCCGGCGCCTTCGCGCCTGGATCGCGGATACCGCGGAAGATCGGGGCGACCGGCTGATCGTGATGCATGGAATCTCCTCCCGCGTGCTTCGCGGGCTGCTGACCGGCGCCCCGGACCGGCCGGGCTGCGGCGCCCCGGTCGCCGCGCCGCTTCCGCAAGGCTCGGTCGTCTGCATCGAGAACGGAGTGGAGAAGGTCGTCGGCCTGGGCAGCGGCGATCTCGGCGCTTCCGGAACAGCCTAGAAAAAGCGCCGATTCCTCCCTACATAGGCGGCCTCATGTCAGCGCCGATGCCAATCCCCGGTCATATCGACCCGGTTCCAGTCCCGCGCCCCGCTTTCGAGGCGGAGGACAAGCGCGTCGACCTGGTCGGGCTTTCGCGCGATCGAATTCGCGAGGCGCTCGAAGCCGCCGGCCTGGAGCCGAAGCAGGCCAAACTTCGGGCCAAGCAGATCTGGCATCAGATCTACAATCGCGGCGCGACTTCGTTCGACGCGATGAGCGACATCGCCAAAGCGCAGCGCGCCTGGTTCGCCGAACGCTTCGTGGTCGGGCGGCCGCAGGTGGTGGTCGAGCAGGCCTCGACCGACGGCACCCGCAAGTGGCTCCTGAAGACCCCGGATGGCCACGATTTCGAGATGGTGTTCATTCCCGACGCAGACCGGGGCACGCTCTGCGTGTCGAGCCAGGTCGGCTGCACCTTGAACTGCGCCTTCTGCTTCACCGGGACGATGCGGCTGGTGAGGAACCTCACCGCCGGCGAGATCGTCGGCCAGGTCATGCTCGCGCGCGATTCGCTCGGCGAATGGCCGTCCCAGCCTGAGGGCCGGATGCTCTCCAACATCGTCATGATGGGCATGGGCGAGCCGCTCTACAATTTCGACAATGTCCGCGACGCCCTGAAGATCGTCATGGACGGGGACGGGCTCGGGCTCTCGCGCCGGCGGATCACGCTCTCCACCTCCGGGGTCGTGCCGATGATGGCCCGGGCCGGCGAGGAGATCGGGGTCAACCTCGCCGTGTCGCTCCACGCGGTCACGAAGGAAGTGCGCGACGAGATCGTGCCCTTGAACCGCAAATACGGGATCGAGGAGCTGCTGGAGGCCTGCGCGGCCTATCCCGGGGCCAACAATGCCCGGCGGATCACCTTCGAATATGTGATGCTCAAGGACAAGAACGACAGCGACGAGGATGCGCTCGAGCTCGTCCGGCTGATCCGCAAATACAAGCTCCCCGCCAAGGTCAATCTGATCCCGTTCAACCCCTGGCCGGGGGCCGTCTACGAATGCTCGGACGAGGAGCGGGTGAGGCGCTTTTCCGACATCATCTTCGAGGCTGGGATTTCCGCCCCGATCCGCCGCCCCCGCGGCCGCGACATCATGGCCGCCTGCGGCCAGCTCAAGTCGGCCGCGGAAAAGAAGAGCCGCGCGGAGCTCGACCGGATCTCCGCCGAGAAGCAGGCGGCTCTGGCCGACTGACCGTCATCCCCAGCCTGAACGGCGGATTACGACCTCATTCAGCGCGCGCTCAACCCTCGGCGTCCATAACCCTCCTCATCCCGGTGGTCAGTTTCGACGCCGCGAAAGGAGTTCAAGATGTTCAGGAAGCTCAGTCTCGCAACGGCCGCTGCGGCCGCCACCCTCACCATGGTCCCGGCCGCCGCGCAGGCCAACCACAACCACGGCTATTATGACGACGGCCGCTACCAGCAGAGCTATCGCGGCGACCGCTATTATGGCCGAAGCGATGTCCGCTACCAGGGCCGCCGCTGCAAGGGCACGACCGGAACCATCGTCGGCGGCGCCGGCGGCGCCCTCGTCGGCCGGGCGATCACCCGCGATCGCTCGCGCGGCCGCAGCGGTTTGACCGGCACGATCCTCGGCGGAGCGATCGGCGCTCTCGCCGGCCGGGCGATCCAGAAGTCGAACTGCCGCTAGGCAATCGAATCCCTCCGGTAGAGTATCGAGGGCGGGGCCGGTCTTCCGAAAG
>DASVUW010000221.1:0-5003 GCA_036386845.1 Allosphingosinicella sp.
GCATCGTCTCAGTGTACGAAGCGGGCGACCACGTCCCGATAGCTGCGGCTCACCTTCACCGTGCCGCCGGACTCGAGCACCAGGAAGCATTCGCCATTGGTGTGCGGCTTGACCTGCTTGACAAGGTCGAGGTTGACGATCGTCGAGCGGTGCACGCGCTGGAAGCGGCGCGGGTCGAGGCGTTTCTCCAGATCCTTCATCGTCTCGCGCAGGATCAGCGTGTTATCGCCGGTCATGATGCACATGTAATCGCCCGCGGCATCGATCCGCTCGATCGTGTCGACATCGACGCGGAAGATCTGCCCGCGGTCCTTGATGTTGATGAGCTTCTCGTAGCGGTTGGAGTTGGGCGCGTCCTCGGCCGCCCCCGCCACCTGGTCGACCGCGTCGGGCGCGACCTCGGCGAGCACTTCCTTCAGCCGCCCGACCTCCTCGGCGCCGCGCTTCTCCGCGAGGCGCTGGCGGACCCGGTCGAGCGTGTCGGCGAGGCGGTCCTCCTCCACGGGCTTCATCAGATAGTCGACCGCCTGGGCCTCGAACGCCCGGATGGCGTGGTCCGAATAAGCGGTGACGAAGACGAAAAGCGGAGGCTCCACCTCCATCAGCCCCTGGATCACCGAAAAGCCGTCGAAGCCGGGCATCTGGATGTCGAGGAAGACGAGATCCGGCTTGTTGGTCTTGATCGCCCGGATCGCCTCGCGGCCGTTCGAGCAGGTCTCGACGATCTCGACGTCATCATGCTTGTCGAGGCGCAATTGCAGGCCCTGGATCGCCAAAGGCTCGTCGTCCACGAGAATCGTGCGGATCGTCATTTCGGTTCCTCAGGTGGTTCAAGCTGGTACGGGATTTCGATGGTAACGCGGAAGCCGCCTTTTATGTTCGATTCAGTCTCGAAACGATGATCGGCGCCATAGGCTTGCGCCAGACGGTCCCGAATGTTCGCCAGTCCGACCCCCGTCGACTGCTGCGCCTTCACCCAATGGTCCTCGGCCCCCGGACCGGTGTCCCGGACGGTGAGCATGACCCGATCGATGTTGAGCCGGGCCGAGACTTCGATGTCGGCGCCCTCTTCCTGCGGGGTGACCGCATATTTGATCGCATTCTCGACGAGGGGCTGGAGGAGAAGGGACGGAAGCCGGGCGCGCGCGACTGAAGGATCGATGTCGAAGCGAGGCCGCAGCCGATCCTCGAAGCGCATCTTCTCGATCTCGAGGTAGAGCTTCAGGGTCTCGACCTCCTGGGCCACCGTCACCGCGCCCGTCAGGTCGTTGACCAGGGTGTAGCGCAGGAAGGACGACAGCCGCGACAGCATCGCGTTGGCGCGGTCGGTCTGCTTCAGGAGCACCAGGGTCGAGATGGAATTCAGCGTGTTGAACAGGAAGTGCGGATTGAGCTGGTAGCGGAGCATCGCCAGCTGGGCCGAGCTCGCCTGGTGCTCCAGCCGAAGCAGGCGGTCGCTCTGCTCCTCGAGCAGCAGATAGTAGTTGATGCTGTAATAGAGGGCCGACCAGGCGACGAGCAGGGTCAAAGTGAGGACGATCGAGCCGAAGAATTGAAGCCCCTCGGGCGTGATCCCCGGCCTGACGAAGGTGGCGTGGCTCCAGGTCTCGATCGCGGAGAAGGCGGCCGAGGCGACAAGCACGATGACGATCGTGCTCATCCAGGTGATGATCGGCCGCATCTTGATCAGGCGTCGGTAGGCGGAGGCCATCAGGAGCGTGATCGAATAGCCGGTCGCGGTCAGCAGCGTGATGTGGATGACCAGGCTGAAGCCGAAATTGTTGGCGATCCCCGACAGCGTCCGAAGGAAGAAATAGCCCGCCCAGCCCGCCGACTGGAGGATCCAGAAGTCGCGGTTCTAGTCCTCGAAGAAAGGCTGCTGCTGGAGCCGGAACGGCTTCCAGCCGCCCGTCGCCGGCCGCGGACCGCCCGTATTCGCCTGGACTGCGTTAGTTGACACTGTCGGACGTTTTAGCGGGCAAAACCAGGATCGACCAGTCGCCCTCGTCGGCCACCCATTTAGCCATCGCGGAGCGCACCTCCTCCGGGGTCAGCGACTTGTAGTCGGCCAAATAGGTCCGCGCATGCTCGATGAGCCAGGGCTCGCGAGACCAATCCTCCAGCGCCCCGGCCCAATAGGCGTTTGTCTTCAGCCGCCGCTCGATACCGGTCACCACCGGATTGAGCGCACGCTGCCATTCGTCCGCCGACGCCGGCTTCGCCGCCAGATCGGCGACGATCTCCCGCGCCAGCCTGAAGAACAGGTCCGCCCGCTCGGGCCTGATCTCCGACCCGGCGAAGAAGAAGCCCCATTCCGGGAACTGGAAGCTGGTCTGGACCGTCGCCGAGGGCGAATAGCTCGCGCCTTCGAGATCGCGGAGCCGCTCCATCAGCCGGGCCTGGGCGAGATTGGCGGCGAGGCTCAGCGCCCGACGCTCGCGCCGGCCTTCCTTGCCTCCGAAAGTGGTCCAACCGAGTGCGGCATAGGCCTGGTTCGGGTCGCCCTGATGGGTGAACCGGATGGGCTCCTTCGAGGCCACCGGCGGCCGGACCTTGAGCGAGGCCGCCGGCGGCCGCACTTCCGCTCGGCGCGGCAGGGCCGCGACAGTCTTCAGCATCGCCGCCACCGCGATCTCGAGGTCGACGTCGCCGACGATCACCGCCTCGATCGGCCCCCCAGCCAGCAACGGCTTCATGAACGCCTCGAAATCCTCATGCCTCAGGCGCTCGATCTCCGCCCGGTCGAACGCTTGCCAGCGCGGATCGCCGCCGCGCGCGACGGCTCCGAACTCCCGGCCCATCCGCGCCGAGGCGGAGGAGAAAGCGAGGTCGTAATTCTCCAGCGCCGAAATCTTCGAGCGCTGGAACAAGGCGGCGTCGAAATGCGGAGCGACGATCTTGGTGGCCAGAAGGCGAAGCTGGTCGCCGAGCTCCTCCGCGCGCGTCGACCCGCGAAGAACCAGCGCCTCGTCGTCGAGGTCGAAGCTGATCGACATCCGGCGCCCGGTGAGAAGCCGCTCGAGCCCGTCGAGGTCGAACGGCCCGACCCCGGTCGAGCCGAGCAGCGGCGCCATCCAGGCCGGCGACTTTCGGTCCGCGGCAAGGCCCGCCATCCCCCGGCCGAAGCGGAGCGAGACGTTGACGCTGCCCTTGTCGAAGCCGGTCTGCTTGAAGACCAGGCTCGAGCCGTTGGCGAATCGGACGATGGTGGAATCGAGATCGGCGATCCTTTCGCGCGAGACTTCGCGGCCGGGCGGTCCGAGCGGCGGCAGGTCGTCCAGGCTCACCCGCCGGTCCGCCTGGCGGGCGGCCGGCGCAGCCGCCTCGGCGGCGGCGAGCGCCTGCGCAATGCCGGTCACCGGCGCCGGCGAAAGCATTGCGAGCCTCGGACCGGAGCCGGCGAACATGTCCTTAAGCGCCGACTGAACGGCATCGGGAGTCATCGCCGGGGCAAGCTCCTCGAAGAGGGCGAGCTGGATCTGGGCCGTCGAGATGACGCTGTTGCCGTCGATCGCCGAGATCAGCCGGCCGGCCCGCACCTGGGAGCGCTGGGTCGGGTCGCCCTGCACGGCCGCCCGGCCGGCGGTCCGGATATTCTCCATCTCGCGGGCGATCTCCGCCTCGCTCGGCGGCGCCTTCAGGGCATCCGCGAGGATCGCATAGGCTTCCTTCAGAGCCTCCTGCCAGCGCCCCTCCTTGGCCATCACCGACATCTGGGTGTAATCGGCGACATTGACCTCGTTGTCGGCCTGCACCTGGGCGTTGAGGAAGGCGGCCTCGCCCCGCGCCTTGGCTTCGAGCCGGCGGTTGAGGATCCGTCGGGCGAGGGTCCGGGCGAGGTCCCTCTGCTCGCGCGCCTTGCTCGGCGGCACCGCCCGGTAGGGGCGGATCCAGCTCAGCGTGGCGAAATGGGGCGATCCCGGATAGGCGATGGCCGCGGTCCGCTGTGGGGCCTCGGCGGGCTTTCCGTAATCGGGCTCGCGGGGCGCCGGCCCTGAAGGCTTCCAGCCGCCGAAGCGCGCCGCGATCAGTTCCTCCATCAGCTTCGGATCGGCGTCGCCGACCATCACCAGGGTGGCCCGGTCCGGCCGGTACCAGCGCTCGTAAAAGGCCTTGAGTCCGGCTGCGTCGGCGCCCTTCAGGGTCGCCTCGGTCCCGATCGTGTCGCGCTGTGCATATCTGAGGCCGCCGAAGAAGAGCGGCATCATCATCTCCCTCAGCTTCACCGCGAGCTCGGTGCGCCGGCCATATTCGGAAAGGACGACCCCGCGCTCGGCCTCGACGATTTTCGGGTCGAACAGGGCGGTGTCGGCCATGTCGGCGAGCAGGGTGAGGCTGGTGTCGAGCGAAGCCCGGTCGGCGCGCGGAAGATCGAGCATGTAGACGGTCTGGGTCGGCTCGGTGGAGGCGTTGGTGTCGCTCCCGAAGCTCGCGCCGAGCCTCTGCCAGGTCTCGCGAACCTCGCCGTCGCCGAAATTCTTCGTTCCCCGGAACGCCATATGCTCGACGAAATGCGCCCAGCCGCGCTCGCGGTCTTCCTCGTGCAGGGAGCCCGCGTCGATCCTGAGGCGCACCGACACCTGGCCTTCCGGCACCGCGTTGCGCCGCACCGCGTAGCGAAGTCCGTTGGGAAGGGTTCCGAACGTCCAGGCCGGATCGGGCGCGATGTCGGTGTTCCTGTAGAACCAGCTGGAATCGCCTGCGGCCGAGACGGGCGGGGCGACGAGGATCAGCAGGGCGAGAAAGCAGCGACGGAGCATGGAATTCCTTTTGCCTCCCTGTCGCGAAGCGACGGGGAGGGGGACCACCGAAGGTGGTGGAGGTAATTGGCGCCGGACTTAGTGGCTCCCGCGAGAACCTCAAGCCGCCGGGCCATTACCCCTCCATCAGGCTTCGCCTGGTCCCCCTCCCCTTCTGGCGATTGGGAGGCAAGTCCTCCCCTCCCCCAACTTGACTCTCGCTGTACGGGGTGGGAACATACAAGGAACGTATGAGTCGTGAGT
>DASVUW010000222.1:0-2928 GCA_036386845.1 Allosphingosinicella sp.
GTCGATATGGACCATCCGCGCTTCCGGAGCGAAGGCCCTGATCGCCTTCACCGCCGCGATGTCGGCCCCGGCCAGAGCCAGGGTGAGCCGGCGGCGGGTCTCCCGGTCCTTGCCGAACGGCGCCGCCCACGACCATTCGCCGGCCATGTAGCCGAAGAAGGTGATCTCGTTGATCGGGGTGAAGAAGGGCGGTCCGTGATGGGCGCGCTCGATCACGTAGCGGGCGGCGGCGGCGGCATAATCGGCGAAACGCCGCGCGAAATCGCCGCCGAACGGGTCGACGTCGTCGGGATAGCCGTAATGGCAAAGATCCCAGATCGGCTGGATGCCGTAGCGCCGCTGCGCCTGCAGGAACGGATCGATGCAGGAGAAGTCGTAAGAGCCCCCGCCCTTGTCGACCATGGGCCAGGGAATGCCCTCGCGCGCCGCCGCGATCCCGAGCGAGCGGAGCATCCGGTAATCCTCGTCGGAATGGCTGAGATGCTGGGTCTCGGCGCAAAGATCGCGGCGGCCCTGGTCTTTCCAGACGAAGGTCGAGCATTCGAAGCCCGAAAGGAAGAAGGTCGGGAAAATGCCTTCGCGGCGGCTCACGTGAAGGCGCCCGCGACCCGGTGCTTCACATGGGGATCGGGGATGATCCGGTAGCGCGCCTCGATCAGGCTGTAGATGCCGAAGAGGCACAGGCCTGCGGCGACTGCGGCACGAAGCGAATCCGGAAGGCTCGTGAGAGCGTCGCCGAGCGCGCCCGCCTCCTCGGCCTGATGATGGCGGGTCGCGTTGAACACGAGCGAGGCGGCGGCGAGGAAGATCACTCCGCGCGCGGCATGGCCGCCGGTGCCGGCCGCGATCACCCACCATTTGTCCTTCGCCTGCGGAGCCAGATGCTTGCAGAAGCTGCGCTTCGCCGCGACGACGAGCTGGGCGGCGCCGGCCGCGGCGAGAATGGCCGCAACCGCGTAGAGGATGACGTCGCCGCCCGGAAGGTTCATCGCCGTGGCCGCTCCGCTCTCGGCGCTGTCGCTCGAATCGCTCCCGGAGCCTCCGCCCGTGGCGAGCTTTGCCGCCGTGAAGGCGAGGCCGAGATGGATCAGCCCGCTGAGCGCTCCGGCTGCCCGGCCGGCAATGCCCTTGGCGTCCTTCCCTTTGTTCTGGGTGTCGAAAACGGCATCGGCCACGCGCCATATCCCGTAGGCGACGAAGCCGAGCGCGAGCGCTCCGAGCACGACGCCGCCGGCTTCGCGCGAGACGTGCTGGAGCGCTCCCCCCGCATCCTTCGCCTGCCCAAGCTGCAGCGCCAGATAGCCGATGATGAGGTAGAGCAGTCCGCGAGCGGCGAAGCCGGCCCGGGTCAGCAACAGGAAGTTGGGGGATACGCTTGGCACGGAGCCGTAACGTCCGCCTCCCCGCGCCTGTTCCGCCCCCCGGTGAATGCTGAAGGCCGGCGCGATCCTCTGAGGCCCACCCAAACAAATCAAAGACTTAGAAATTGGTGCCTGGCACCGTTTATGGCGGGCTGGCGCCGGGCGCGGGTTTCTGGCAGCGAAGCGCATCAAATCAGGAGAGGAATCCGCCCGCCATGGACTTCGACCTTACGGAACGGCAGGCTTTTTACCGCGACCGGGTTCGCGATTTCGTCGAGACTCGGATTCGGCCGAGGAACAAGGATTACAAGGACCAGCTCACTGCCGGGGACCGCTGGCAGCCGATCGAGGTGATCGAGGAACTGAAGCCGGAAGCCAGGGCCGCGGGCCTGTGGAACCTGTTCATGCCTCCGGGCCAGGCGCTCCGCCATGTCGACGAGAGCTTCGAGTTCGAGGGCACCCAGCTCACCAACCTCGAATATGCGCTCTGCGCCGAGGAGATGGGCCGGATCGGCTGGGCGTCCGAAGTGTTCAACTGCTCCGCGCCCGACACCGGCAACATGGAGGTCTTCCACCGCTACGGCACTCGCGAGCAGAAGGAGCAGTGGCTCCGCCCGCTGATGAACGGCAAGATCCGCTCGGCCTTTTTGATGACCGAGCCTGGCGTCGCCTCTTCCGACGCCACCAACATCCAGTGCGAGATACGCCGCGAGGGCGACGAATATGTCCTCAACGGCCGCAAATGGTGGTCGTCCGGGGCCGGCGATCCGCGCTGCAAGGTCGCCATCGTCATGGGCAAGACCGACACCGGCGCGGAGAAGCACCGCCAGCAGTCGATGGTCCTGATGCCGCTCGACGCCCCCGGCGTGACGGTCGAGCGAGCGCTCACCGTCTACGGCTATGACGACGCGCCGCACGGGCACATGGAGATCGAGCTCAAGGACGTGCGGATCCCCGCCTCCAACATGCTGCTCGGCGAAGGCCGCGGCTTCGAGATCGCCCAGGGCCGCCTCGGCCCCGGCCGGATCCACCATTGCATGCGGACCATCGGGGTCGCCGAGGAGGCGCTCAAGGCGATGGTGAAGCGCCTGCAGTCGCGCACCGCCTTCGGCAAGCGCCTGATGGAGCATAGCGTCTGGGAGCAAAGGGTCGCCGCCGCGCGGATCGATATCGACATGTCGCGCCTGCTCTGCCTCAAGGCCGCCGACATGATGGACAAGGCCGGCAACAAGGCCGCCGCCGCCGAGATCGCGATGATCAAGGTCTACGCCCCCAACATGGCGCTCCGGATCATCGACGACGCGGTGCAGGCCCATGGCGGAGCCGGAGTCTCGCAGGATTTCGAGCTCGCCAAGAGCTGGGCGGGGATCCGGACCCTCCGCCTGGCCGACGGCCCCGACGAGGTCCACAACCGCGCCATCGCCCGGATCGAGTTCTCCAAGCATGCGGTGTGACCATCTTGTCCTCCCCATCGAAGATGGGGAGGGGGACCACCTGAAAGGTGGTGGAGGGGTGACTGGCGCAGGATTCCGAGGATCGCGCGCGAACCTCCCATTCCTCGGCATCG
>DASVUW010000223.1:0-3296 GCA_036386845.1 Allosphingosinicella sp.
CCTCCGCGCCTCCGCGCCTCCGCGTGAACCGAGACTTCTTCTGAAATTGGTGCCAGGCACCAATTTCCGATTGCGGAAGGTCAAGCAATTCAACAGCTTGAAAATTGGTGCCTGGCACCAATTACTGATTTGGCGTCGAAATACGGATTTAGGCGAAGGGCCTGTCGATCGACGGCGGCGGCTTCGAAAACCAGCGGGGGCCGCTTGCCGTCATGTAGAGGCAGTCCTCCAGCCTGATCCCGAACTTGCCCGGCAGGTAGATTCCGGGCTCGTTGGAGAAGCACATTCCCGGCGCCAGCCTCGTCGTCTCGCCATGGACGAAATTGACCGGCTCGTGGCCCTCCATCCCGATCCCGTGGCCGGTCCGGTGCGAGGTGCCTGGAAGCTTGTAGCCGGGCCCGTAGCCCCAGGCTTCGTACTGTCGCCGGACCGCGTCGTCGACGCTTCCGGCCGGGGCTCCGATCCGGGCGGCCGCGAAGGCGATGTCCTGGCCCTTGCGCATCTGGTTCCAGACCCTGCGCTGCTCCGCATCGGCCTCGCCGAAGACGAAGGTGCGCGAGATGTCGGACTGATAGCCGTGGACGGTGCAGCCGCAGTCCATCAGCACCACCTCGCCCGTCCTCACCGCCTGCGGCTTGCCGGTCCCGTGCGGATAGGCGCTCGCCTCGCCGAGCAGGACGAGCGCGAATTCGGGCCGTCCGCCGAGCGCCCTGGTCGCCCCGTTCATGATCTCGCCGATCTGAGCCGGGGACATGCCCTTCTCGATTCGACCGTAGGTATGGCGATAGGCGGCGACTGTGACGTCGGCCGCCTTCTGCATGAGCGCGATCTCGGCGGGCGACTTGATCATCCGGCAGCCGCGAATGACGGGCGCGCCGCTGCGGATTTCGACCCGCGGCATCGCCCGGCGAAGGCCGTCGACCGCGAAGAAGCGGACGGTCTCCTCCATGCCGACCGGCCGGTTGGCGACTTTCCGGTCGCGCAGGGCCCCGGCGACCAGCCTCAGCGGGTCCTCATGCTCGACCCAGGTGCGCACCTCGGCCGGCACTGCGAGGCTCTCGCGGACCGACGGCTCCTCGAAGAAGGGCGTGAAGACGATCGGCTCGCCGTCGACCGGGATGAGCGCCGCGGTGAGCCGCTCGCTTCGTCCCCAGCGCACTCCGGTGAAATAATCGAGCGAGGCGCCGGGCTCGACGAGGATCGAGCCGAGCCCGTGGCGCCGCATCAGCCCCCTCGCCTTTTCGAGCCGCGCCATCCGCTCCGCGCGTGAGATCGGGACGGCGTCGCCCGTGATCGGCTCCAGCCCCGGCTCGGCCGCGGCGAGCAGCGCCGAAGGCCGCGCGGCCAGCGCGGCGCCAGCGGCCAGCGCACTCAAAGCGAAGCCCCGGCGGCCGATTTCAGGCATAGGCATAGGGTCCCCCCTTCCTCAGAGCCGCGCCGTAAGCGGGGCGGGCATGGATCCGCTCGAGCCAGTCGACCAGGTTCGGCCGGCCCTCGTCCAGCCCGGCGCGGTGGCGCGAGGCTTCGAGCGGGAAGCTCATCATGATGTCCGCGGCAGTGAACGCCTCGCCGGCGAACCAGGGCCGCCCGGCGAGCTCGGTCTCCAGCCAGTCGAGATGCTGGTCGAGCATCTTCTGGACCGGAGCCCGCGCGGGCCGGCCCAGCAACCCGAGTCGCCGGACGACCAGCATGGCAAGCAGGGGCGGCATCATCGAGCCTTCGGCATAATGGAGGAAGTGGCGGTAGCGCAGCCTGTCGTCGCGCTTCGCCGGCGGACCCAACCGGCCGTCCGCCTTGTCGACCAGATATTCGACGATGGCGCCGGTCTCGGCGACCACCCTGCCCTCGCCTGCCCCGGACCCCGATCCGGGGTCCTCGATCATCGGCGACTTGCCGAGCGGATGGACCCGCTTGAGCTCCGGCGGTGCCAGCATCGTTTTCCGGTTCCGCTCGTAGCGGCGGACCTCGTAGGGCAATTGGAGCTCCTCGAGCAGCCACAGGACCCGCTGGGAGCGGCTGTTCTCGAGATGGTGGACGATAATCATCGATTGTTCCTGTGGCACAAAGCAGCCACCTCCCTGATCAGCTTGGCGGCGAGGACCGCCGTGACCCCGTTCAAGTCGCGGGACGGATTATATTCGACGATATCGGCGCCGACGATTGGAGCCCGCACCCGGTCCAGCACCGCCAGCACGTCCCGCACGGAGAGGCCGCCCGGTTCGTGGTGCGACACTCCGGGCGCGAAAGCCGGGTCGAAGCCGTCGAGGTCGAGGCTGATGTAGAGCGGCCCGCCGGGGAGCGGCACCGCCTCGGGCGAGAAATGCCGCATCTCGACGATCTCGACTCCGAACCGCTCCGCCTGCTCGACGCAATGGCGGTTCAGGGTCCGGATCCCGACCTGAACCAGGCGGCGCGCCAGCCCCCGCTCCATGATCCGGGCGAAGGGCGAGGCATGGGAGCGGGGATCGCCTTCGAAATCGTCGTAGAGGTCGGGATGGGCATCGAAATGGAGGATGTCGACCGGGCCATGCGCCGCGGCCAGAGCCTCGATCACCGGAACCGTGATCGAATGGTCGCCTCCCAGGACGAGCGGGAGGGCGCCGGCCGCGGCCGCTTCAGCGACCGCCGCGGCGATCAGCGAGTCGTCCCCGTCCGATTCGGCCAGCGGCAGGTCGCCGGCGTCGGAGAGGCGGACGTCGACGCCCAGCTCGCAACCCGATTCGGCGGTCATGTTGCCGTGATCCGACCAGAGGGCGGCGCGGATCAGCGGCGGCGCCAGGGCTGCCCCGCGGAGGAAGGAGGAGTGGCGGTCGGTCGGAGCGCCGATCAGCCGCAGCTCCACCTCCCGCGTCAAAGATCCGCCGGTCTCCATCGGCGGCGTCTGTGAAGGGGCGGACCGCCCTTGTCCAGCGGGCGGCGACGCGCTTGCCTACTACTCCTCTCCCGAGTTCCGCGGGAGAGGGGGACCCAAGCCGAGGGCTTGGGGGGTAAGGGTCTTTTCCGACTCCGGGGTACAGACCCTCACCTCCCACCGCTACGCGGCGGGCCCCTCCTCTCCCGCGGAAAGCGGGAGAGGGATTCAGCTCACGCACCGCATTTTCCGGGAACCCTAACCGCCCGGCATCGTCTATGCGCGTTCCACCTTCAAGGACCCAATGCTCCAGCCTCCCCGCCCCGACCTTGCCGACGCGCGCCCCGGATTCCGCGAGTTCGTGGTCCTGATCGCCGGGCTGATGTCGCTGAACGCGCTCGCCATCGATGCCATGGTCCCCGCTTTGCCCGCGATCGGAGAGGCC
>DASVUW010000224.1:0-2130 GCA_036386845.1 Allosphingosinicella sp.
AGGGCCTCGACTCGGGTGATTCCGTTGCGCTGGAAGACGGTGTCGAGCTGGCGGCCCGTCGCCTCGATTCCGGCGATGAGCGGCTTCATCCGCTCGTCCTGGCGAAGATCGTCCGGGATTGCGGCGAGGGCGCGGTCGAGATTGTCCTTCACCGACAGCACGTCGCGGGCGAAACCGGTCGCGGCATAGGCGGCAACGGTCTGCTTCTCCTGCTCGAGCCGGCGGCGGACGTTCTGGGTCTCGGCCTGGGCGTAGAGGACATGCTGGCGGACCTGCTCCAGCTCCTTGACCAGTTCCGAGAAATCCTGCTCGGGCGCCTGCTCGGCCGGCTTTTCCTCGGGCGTCGCGGGCTGGACTTCATTGGTCTCTTCGTAAAGCTTCTGATCGTCGTTCATGCCATCAATCTCGATAGTGCCTGTGCCGTGAAATCCACCATGGGTACGACCCGCGCATAGTTCAACCGCGTCGGGCCGATCACCCCCACCACCCCGACCACCTTGCCGTCGCGCCCGCGATACGGCGCGGCGATGACCGAAGAGCCGGAAAGCGCGAACAATTTGTTTTCCGAGCCGATGAAGATCTTCATCCCCTGCCCCGCCCGGGCGCTGTCCAGCAGGCGGACGATCTCCTCCTTGCCGTCGAGCTCCTCGAGCAATTGCCGGACCCGCTCGAGATCGGCGGCAGCGCCGGGCTCGAGCAGATTGGCCTGGCCCCGCACGATCAGCACCGGGCGCTGGGCCCCGTCCTCGGACCACAGAGCGAGGCCCCGGTCGATCAGCTGCCGGGCGGCGTCGTCGAGCGCGGCCTTGCCGGCCTGGATCTCGGCGGCGAGCCGGCGCTGCGCCTCCGGCAGGGTGAGGCCGCCGAGACGGGCGCTGACGTAATTGCCGACTTCGGTCAGCGCCGAGGCGGTGATCCCGGGCGGAAGGTCGACGACCCGGTTCTCGACGCTGCCCTCGGCTCCGACCATCACCGCCAGCGCCTGGCTCGGCGACAATTGGACGAAGCCGAGCTGGCGGAGAACCGGTTCCCGCTTCGGCACCAGGACGATCCCGGCGCAGGCGGAGAGGCCCGACAGAGCGGCCGTGGCGGCCGAGAGCGCCTCCTCGATAGGACCGCCCCGCTCCAGCCTCGCCTCGATCGCCGCCCGCTCCTCCGCGCTCGGCTCGGCCGCCTGCATCATTCCGTCGACGAACAGCCTCAGGCCGCTTTCGGTCGGCACCCTCCCGGCGGAGGTATGGGGATGGGCGAGAAGGCCAAGCTCCTCCAGATCCTGCATGACGTTGCGGATCGAGGCGGGCGAGAGGTTTAGGCCCGGCAATTTCGAAATGGTGCGCGACCCGACCGGCGCCCCGGAGCCGAGATAATTCTCGACCACCATCCGGAAAACCTCCCGGGCGCGTTCGGTGAGCTCGCTGACGGGGGTGGAGGCCATGGGGGCTATGTAGGCCAGCGCTCGACTGCCGTCACCCTCCCCTCCCTGCAAGGTAGGGGCCGGGGGGTGGGTCCGGCAAAGCCGGCCGAAACTCCAGAGACAGCAAAAGTCTCGCTACGCTCGCCTACCCACCCCCCGACCCTCCCTTCCAGGGAGGGGAGCTGCTCGCGGGAAGACTAGTGGGTGGATTAGAAGCCCCGCTCTGGCTAAGGCCCGGCTTTCGATTTGAAAGGAGCAACATGCGCCCATCCGGACGAGCGCCCGACCAGATGCGGGAGATCGTGATGGAGGCGGGCTTCACCCGCCATGCCGAGGGAAGCTGCCTCATTTCCCTCGGCGATACCCGGGTCTTGTGCACCGCGTCGGTCGAGCAGAGCCTGCCGCCCTGGCTCCGGGGCAAGGGCAAGGGCTGGGTAACGGCCGAATACGGCATGCTTCCGCGCGCCACCCATACGAGGGGCCGGCGCGAGGCCGCTTCGGGCAAGCAATCCGGCCGCACCCAGGAGATCCAGAGGCTGATCGGCCGCTCGCTGCGGGCGGTCGTCGACCTCCACGCTCTGGGCGAGCGCCAGATCACGGTCGATTGCGACGTCATCCAGGCGGACGGGGGGACCCGAACGGCGGCCATTTCGGGTGGCTGGGTGGCGCTTAGGATCGCGGTGGACGGACTGCTCAGGCAACAGCTCCTGACCGCG
>DASVUW010000225.1:0-2856 GCA_036386845.1 Allosphingosinicella sp.
AGCTGCTGGAGAACCAGTATCGTGTCGGACTGCTCCGCATGGAGCGCGCCGTTAAGGAGCGGATGAGCTCGGTCGACGTGTCGACGGTGATGCCGAACGACCTGATCAACGCCAAGCCCGCGGTTGCCGCGGTGCGCGAGTTCTTCGGCTCGTCGCAGCTGTCGCAGTTCATGGACCAGACCAACCCGCTGTCGGAAGTGACCCACAAGCGCCGCGTGTCGGCGCTCGGGCCCGGCGGCCTGACGCGTGAGCGCGCCGGCTTCGAGGTCCGCGACGTCCACCCGACCCATTACGGCCGGATCTGCCCGATCGAGACTCCCGAAGGCCCGAACATCGGCCTGATCAACTCGCTCGCAAGCTTCAGCCGGGTCAACAAATACGGCTTCATCGAGACCCCCTACCGCAAGGTCGTCGACAACAAGGTCACGGACGACGTCGTCTATCTGTCGGCGATGGAGGAGGCCAAGCACACGATCGCCCAGGCGAACGCGGAGCTGGTCGAGGACAAGAGCTTCGGCGAGGAGATCGTCTCTTCCCGCCGGGCCGGCGAGTTCCTGATGGCGCCGCGCGACCAGATCACCCTGATGGACGTCTCGCCCAAGCAGCTCGTCTCCGTCGCGGCTTCGCTGATCCCGTTCCTGGAGAACGATGACGCCAACCGCGCGCTCATGGGCTCGAACATGCAGCGTCAGGCGGTTCCGCTGATCCGCGCCGAGGCGCCGCTCGTCGGCACCGGCATGGAGGAGACGGTCGCCCGCGACTCCGGAGCGGCCATCGCGGCCCGCCGGACGGGCGTGGTCGACCAGGTCGACGCGGCGCGTATCGTCGTCCGCGCCACCGGGGACGTCGAGGCCGGCAAGTCCGGGGTCGACATCTACACGCTGATGAAGTTCCAGCGCTCGAACCAGAATACCTGCATCAACCAGCGCCCGCTGGTGAAGGTGGGCGACCTGGTCAATGCCGGCGACGTCATCGCCGACGGCCCCTCGACCGACATGGGCGAGCTTGCCCTCGGCCGGAACGTGCTCGTCGCGTTCATGCCCTGGAACGGCTACAATTTCGAGGACAGCATCCTGATCTCCGAGCGGATCGTGAAGGACGACGTCTTCACCTCGATCCACATCGAGGAGTTCGAGGTGATGGCCCGCGACACCAAGCTGGGCCCCGAGGACATTACCCGCGACATCCCGAACGTCGGCGAGGAGGCTCTTCGCAACCTGGACGAGGCGGGGATCGTCTATATCGGAGCCGAGGTCGAGCCGGGCGACATCCTGTGCGGCAAGATCACCCCCAAGGGCGAATCTCCGATGACTCCGGAGGAGAAGCTCCTCCGCGCCATCTTCGGCGAGAAGGCGTCCGACGTCCGCGACACCTCGCTCCGCCTTCCGCCGGGCGTTTCCGGCACGGTGGTCGAGGTCCGGGTGTTCAACCGCCACGGGATCGACATCGACGACCGTACCCGGGCCATCCAGGCCGAGGAGAAGGACCGTCTCAGGAAGGACGCCGACGACGAGCGCTCGATCCTGAAGCGCGCCACCTTCTCTCGCCTTCGCGAGATGCTTGTCGGACAAACCGCCACCGCGGCTCCGAAGGGCTTCAAGAAGGGCAGCGTCATCGACCTGGAGGGCCTCGAGGAGGTCGAGCGCTTCGAATGGTGGAAGTTCGCGGTCAAGGACGACAAGGTCCAGGCCGATCTGGAAGCAGTGAAAGCCCAGTATGACGAGGCCGAGGCGGTGATCCGTCGCCGGCTCGAGGACCGCATCGAGAAGCTGGAGCGGGGCGACGAGCTTCCGCCGGGCGTCTTGAAGATGGTCAAGGTGTTCGTCGCGGTGAAGCGCAAGCTCCAGCCCGGCGACAAGATGGCCGGCCGCCACGGCAACAAGGGCGTCATCAGCCGGATCCTGCCCAACGAGGACATGCCGTTCCTCGAGGACGGGACGCCGGTCGACATCGTCCTCAACCCATTGGGCGTGCCTTCGCGAATGAACGTCGGACAGATTTTCGAGACCCATCTCGGCTGGGCCGCTCGCGGCCTCGGCAAGCAGATCTCGGAGATGCTGGAAGGCATTCGCGACCGGGGCGCGGCTTTCGAGGGCAAGGACGCCAGCGGCGTTCGCGAAAAGCTCAAGGACATCTACGGCGAGAATTACGACGCCCAGATCGACGCCCTGAGCGAGGACGACCTGCACGAGCTGGCCTCCAACCTGGTCGGCGGAGTCCCGATGGGCACTCCGGTGTTCGACGGCGCCCGCGAGGCGGACGTCTCGGCGATGCTGGAGAAGGCCGGGCTCGACCAGTCGGGCCAGGTCACCCTGTTCGACGGCCGCACCGGCGACACGTTCGACCGAAAGGTGACCGTGGGCTACATCTACATGCTGAAGCTCCACCACCTCGTTGACGACAAGATCCACGCGCGTTCGATCGGGCCGTACAGCCTCGTCACCCAGCAGCCGCTGGGCGGCAAGGCCCAGTTCGGCGGGCAGAGGTTCGGCGAGATGGAGGTCTGGGCGCTCCAGGCCTACGGCGCCGCCTACACGCTTCAGGAGATGCTGACGGTGAAGTCGGACGACGTGATCGGCCGCACCAAGGTCTACGAGGCGATCGTCAAGGGTGACGACACGTTCGAGGCCGGCATTCCGGAGAGCTTCAACGTGCTGGTCAAGGAGATGCGCAGCCTCGGGCTGAACGTCGAGCTGAACAGCCAGGAAGTGGACGACGACGGCATAGCGCTGGCGGCGGAGTAATCGCCTTAAGCCCCTCCCCTTCAGGGGAGGGGTTTGGGGTGGGGCTTGTGCCTAAAATTTCAGGGTTGGGCGTCCGGCAAAACGGACATTCCCCACCCCAACCCCTCCCCTG